>NZ_JBFUKO010000770.1:0-2281 GCF_056400805.1 Aminobacter sp. P4_H6_2 | reverse complement strand
CTCATGTCCGGCGCGTGTAAGCCTTCGAAGAAACACGCCGCGTGCAAACTCCAGCTTGGTCAAGTCATCGAGCGACAGTCCTACGACAAAGCGTTGCGTAACCACGACATCCAGCACATCTAACGGGACGTCCAGCAGAGATTTGTCGTCCACTTCAGGACCAATTACGTCCCCTCGCCTCACGTGAATTTCCTGGCGAGCGAGCACAGCAACAACATCATCCTCGCGGATGGCCAAGTCAGGTCGAGGCTCCAATATCTCGGCGCCTCGGCGAATGCGCGCAATGAAGACCCGCGTGTCCTTGGGCATTGCCTCGATATCAGCCAAGGTCTTGTCAAAAAGTATGGGGTTCGTAACGCGGTAGGCCCGGACGTCGAAAAATTTGGTTCCGGAGTTGGCGCCTGGGCCAAGCTCCGACGAACCCGCCAGCGCAGCCTGCATACGAGCACCTTCTTCACGCAGGTTTATACCCATCAACTTGGGCCCGATGGTGGGAAGGAACCAGACGAGACTGGCAGTTCCAATCAGGTAAGTGACCGCATAGGCGACCGGGATGTTATTTAGCAGCGCGCTTTTCTCAGCATCGGACAACGGGAGGCGCTGAATGGCCTGGCCGGCGGTGCCGATCACTGTCGACTCGGAAAACGCGCCCGCGAGGAGCCCAGCTGCCGTGCCGATGTCGTAGTTCAGCAGCTTTGCGAAACCGAATGCTGTAAGCAGACATGCAACGCAAAGAACGACCGTGAGCAGAACCTGCGGAATTGCGTCCTTTTTCAGTCCTCGAAAGAACTGCGGCCCTACTTTGTAGCCGGTAGTGAAGAGGAATAGATCAAAGAATATGACCTTCACGATGGGCGGGACTTTGATATCGAGTTGTCCGATCAATACTCCTGCGAAGAGTGTCCCCACGACAATGCCGAGACTAAAGCTTCCAAACCTCAGGCGGCCAATCACGAAGCCAACTGCCAGCGTAAGGAAGATGGCCAGCTCAGGATTGTTTTGCAGTGCCTGCACAAAATAAGTCATGCGTTCCCCCATGTCAGTTGTGCCCAGCCAGCATCTGCTCATCTGGGGCGAATGCAAGACATACCCGCAGCTAGGTTTCGAGGGCTGGACAGGCGAGCTTTCCGTCAAGAAMGGCCAAGACTATATTGGCGGTCACGTCATCCCCGAACCCATCGTGGCTCCTTGGCCTGGATGCGAGCTATTCTAACTTCCATATCACGTTGGCTTTGTGCCCTTGCAGCTTCTCCTCCGGTTCTTCCTTTAGGTCGTCAAAGTCGTGGCTGGTCGAGTTCCGCCAAGCGCGTTTATTTTTGATTTCGAAAAAAACGACTGGTTGACGTTGAGAAAGTCGCACCTAATGTGATTTCCGCTCTGACCTGAGATTCGAGCGGCGCGCTCGCCTCGTTTCGATCCCCTCAGAAGCGGGCGCGCCATTTTCCCCCTTCGTGATTGGTCTTAAACGCCAGCTCGGCGTTAACGGTTTGAGGCGGTAGCGCACAGACCGAGATCCAAGCCACGGCGAGCACAGCCAAAGTCGCGTGAGCTGCTCCAGCGGGAACCTTGAAGGTGCCCGTTGCATTTAGATCCATGAGCCTAACAACAGGAGCGGATAAGATGCGTAAAATCCTGATCGGTTGTGCGCTCGTTGCCGGCATGGGCGTTGGGTTGCCTCTGCCTGCCTCTGCGCAAGACATCCAACTTGAATTTGGTCGCGATGGACTGCGCCTGAATGAGGGCTGCAACCCGCGCTACGAGGATTGCCGCCAGGACGGCTACCGCGATGGCTTCTATCCCGACAATCGCCGCAGTATGCAGCGGATTGCACCGAGGGCCGCGCGCTCGACAAGGCCGAAAGCATGGGCATACGCCGTGCCCGCATCGCAGATGTCGGCCGACGGACGATCGAGGTCCAAGGCCGCGACCGCAACGGCGACCGCATCTATGTCACCTTCGGCCGCTCGCCGAGCTGCCCGCTGCTGAGCTAGTCGAACTCTTGCAGCGGGAGCCAGGCCGGCGCTGCTTTGGATGACTCAGCCGGGAGGCGCCGGCCAAGCTGCATGTGCATGAAGGACCGCCCTCCACCGACAAGCTGATTGGCGATGCTTGGTCGCATGAGATCAAATACGACGGCTACCGGACACAGATCCATCTCGTCGGCGGGCATGCGATTGCATTCACCCGGAATGCTTCGGTGCTGGCCGCCGTGCGCGCTCTGATCAAACGCGATGCCATCCATCCTTGATGGTGAGATGGTCGTGCAGGACGAGACCGGCCG
>NZ_JBFUKO010000769.1:0-2284 GCF_056400805.1 Aminobacter sp. P4_H6_2 | reverse complement strand
GTGCCGCCATGGCCGGCATGAAGCTGCCGATCGAAAGCCATGTGCTCCAGGCCTTCGTTTCCGAGGCGATCAAGCCGCTCATCCCGGGCGTCATCACTTTTGGCGCCGGCCACTTCTACATCAGCCAGTCCGACAAGGGCGGCCTCGTATTTGGTGGCGACCTCGACGGCTACAATTCCTACGCCCAACGCGGCAACATGCCGGTGGTCGAGGACGTTTGCGAAGGCGGCATGGCAGTCATGCCGATGATCGGCCGCGTCCGCATGCTGCGCCAGTGGGGCGGCATCATGGACATGTCGATGGACGGCACCCCGATCATCGACAAGACCCCGATCGATGGCCTCTATCTCAACGCCGGCTGGTGTTATGGCGGCTTCAAGGCGACACCGGCGTCGGGCCTCGTCTTTGCCCATTTGCTGGCGCGCGACGAACCGCATCCCGAGGCTGCACGCTTCCGGCTCGACCGGTTCCGTCGCGGCGCGATGATCGATGAAAAGGGCCAAGGCGCCCAACCCAACCTGCACYGAAAGCGAGACTGGCGGAATGCGTATTGCATGTCCTTTCTGCGGCGAACGCGAGAACGGCGAGTTCACCTATCTCGGCGACGCCTCGCCCAAGCGGCCCAACTTCGCAATCGATAGCGGCGAAAGCCCCGATCGCGTCGAGGACGCTTTCCACGACTATGTCTATCTGCGCGACAACGTCGCCGGCTACATGCGCGAATATTGGTACCACGGCGGCGGATGCCGCTCCTGGCTGATAGCCGAGCGTAACACGGTGACGCATGAATTCAGATCGGTGACGGCGGCCCCCGGCGTGGGTGCGTCCAAGCCGGTGCAGGCAGGAGAATAAAGATGTCGGGCTATTCCGGATCTGAACCGCTCGACAGGACGGCCGCACTTGAGGGCAGCACCCCCAGCGCGCGCAGCCAGGCAGCATCCGCCAGCCAGTCGCACCGGCTGCGCAGCGGCGGCCTGATCGACCGCCAGGCACCACTGCAGTTTTCCTTCGACGGCAAGGTCATGTCCGGCTTTGCCGGCGATACGCTGGCCTCGGCACTCGTTGCCAATGGCGTCAAGCTGGTGGCGCGCTCCTTTAAGTATCACCGCCCGCGCGGCATCATCACCRCAGGCTCGGAAGAGCCAAGCGCACTCGTCGAGATGCGAACCGGTGCGCGCAAGGAACCAAACACCCGCGCCACAACGCAAGAGCTTTATGACGGGCTGGTAGCCCAGAGCCAGAACCGCTGGCCCTCGCTGCGCCGCGACTTCATGTCGATCAATCAGCTGTTTTCGCCGATCTTCGTCGCCGGCTTCTACTACAAGACCTTCATGTGGCCGGCGAAGTTCTGGGAAGCGATCTACGAGCCGATCATCCGCCGCRCCGCCGGCCTCGGCAAGAGCGCCGAACTGCCCGATCCCGATCACTACGACAAGGCCTGGGCCCATTGCGACGTGCTCGTCGTTGGTGGCGGGGCTGCTGGTCTTTCGRCCGCATTGGCCGCTGGCCGGGCCGGTTCGCGTGTTATTCTTGTCGAAGAAGACGTCCGTGTCGGTGGCCGCCTGCTCAGCGATGGTGGCGAGATCGATGGCATGCATGCGGACGAATGGGTGCGGCGCACGGCGGCCGAGCTCGCTTCGCTGCCAAATGTCMGCATCATGGTCCGCACAGCACTGTTCGGCGTCTATGACGGCGGTGTTCATACCGCGCTCGAACGCGTCAACGACCATGTCCCGGTGCCCGGTCCGCATCAGGTCCGCCAGCGTCTCTGGCGCATCGTCGCCAAGCGCTCGGTCGTCACCGCTGGCGCCATCGAGCGGCCAATAGCCTTCCCGGGCAATGACCGTCCGGGCGTGATGATGGCCTCGGCCGTCCGCACCTATGTCAACCGCTTCGCAGCGATGCCGGGCAAGCGCGTTGCGCTATTCACCAACAATGACGATGRCTGGCGCACGGTCGAGGCGATCCAGCAGGCCGGTGGCGACATTTCCGCTGTGATCGATCCCCGCGGTAAGGTGCCGGCGGAATATCAGGCCCTTGCCGAGCTCTCGGATCTGCGTGTGCTCTCGGGCGGCGTGTCCGACGTCAAGGGCGGCGTCGACGGCGTGCGCGGCGTCATCGTTACCGACAATAACGGCCGCAAGCAGCAGATCGACGCCGACTGCCTGGCTGTTTCGGGCGGTTGGAACCCCAATGTCGGACTGTCCTGCTTCCATCGCGGCAAGCCTGTTTGGCGTGACGATATCGCTGCCTTCATCCCCGGCGAGGCCCCCAAGGGCATGGT
>NZ_JBFUKO010000768.1:0-2291 GCF_056400805.1 Aminobacter sp. P4_H6_2 | reverse complement strand
ACCGATAGGTAGGAGAGTGAGGTTGAACTGACCATCTGAACCAAGGCGGTCTGTGGCCGCCTTGATCACGATCAACCTCGCTCTCCAAATGTTGCCGCTCCCCCCGACATGGTCCTTGGCCCTCGTGCGGCGCTATCTTCTGGTCACAGCAAGCCGGGCAGGTCTCCACAATTGTGATCAGTCCGGTGACAGAGGATTTAGAAATCTTCAACGGGATCGATGCCTCGGCTGTCGAGGGCATCGGAACCGACCCTGACTTCAACGCCAACTGGGACTGCCAGCTGCGGACGCCTGCCCCGCGGCGCCTGTAGGCAGGCGTGCTTGCAGTATCCCGATCGACGATTGATCGAGCTCACAACGATAGCGCGATCCGCGCTGACCCAGCTGGCTTTGGCACTCGGAATCGAAGAACAGTGCGAGCGCGACCCGATACTTTTACTGGATCTGTGTCTCTTTTTTGGCGCGACGATCGCCGCAAACGACGTGACCCGATCTATTTAGGCAAGGCGGGGGCATTCGGTATCGGGCAATAACGTCGAATCGGCGGCTCGCTTCCGCATCCTCCAGCCGGCCGCCAGTCGTCGCGATACATCTCTCCGGCCCCCTAGGCAGCCGGTAGCTTCACGATTGGTGGGTAGGTCGGCAGGACCACTGTCGCGACAACCCCCCTTGTCGAATCTGTCAAGTTAGTCATATATGATGTAATAAATAATATTAATCACCGTATCTGGATCATTGCAATGGGCTCGCCGAAATCAAAATCCGCCCTCGAAAGGCTTGGACACGACGTCCGCGGCGCTCGTTTGCGGCGCGGCATTGCCATGGCCGATCTGGCGGTGCGGGCGGGCACGTCGCCAAGCACCGTCGCACGTCTCGAAAAGGGGGATCCCGGTGTCGGGATCGGCACGCTCGCGGATATCCTGGTCGTGCTTGGTCTTGTCGACCGGCTGGCCGACCTGATCGACATCCGAAAGGATGATCTGGGTCTGGCATTGACCGCCGAACGCCAGCCGCGTCGCGGACGATCTTTTGCGACCACACTGCGCAGGCAGAAGGCCAAGGGTAAGATGGCAGAGAAGCATCCGGATGTCATCGATCCGGACGGAGCGTCATTCTGATGTCTGACTTCAACGCCCGTGTTGTTCTCGGCGAGAGCCTGATGCCCGTTGGCCAGCTGCGTTTCACGCAGGCCGGGCCGCGGCAATTCTCGACCTTTGCCTATGATCCCGCCTGGGTCGAGAATCCTCGCGCCTTTGCCGTGCAGCCGACCTTTCCTCTTGAAGCTGGGCCATTTCACACACCTGGGCAGCTCGGAAGCATGCGCGACGCATTGGCGGGCGTCTTCGCCGACGCCGCGCCGGACAGCTGGGGCCGCAGGCTTCTCGAACGCACCTATGGCACCGGCCTTTCCGAGTTCGAGTATTTGACGCTGTCCGATGATGCCTGCCGGCAGGGCGCGCTGCGATTTGTGGACGATAGGGGAGAAATCATCCGGGGTGGCGCGGTCGACGCGGTGCCGCGACTGGTCGATCTGGAGGCCATCACGGCCATCGCCCGGGCCTATGAGCAAGGCAAGGAGATATCCGCCGAAGAGATGCAGGCGCTCGCCGGCGCGGGCGGTTCCGGTGGCGCGCGTCCCAAGGCCAATGTCCGAGACGGCGACACGCTCTGGCTTGCCAAGTTCACCTCGGTTCACGACCAGCACCCAATCGAGCGCGTTGAGGTGGCAACGCTCCGCCTCGCTCGAGCCTGTGGCCTCCGCACGCCCGAGTTCAGGCTGGAGCTGGCCGATACACCCTTTCCGGTGGCTCTGATCCAGCGTTTCGATCGGCGCAAAACCGCGCGTATTCCTTACATCTCGGCCCGCACCGCTTTGGGGAAGATAGGAACCGAGCTCGGTTCCTATACGGAGATCGTCGACTTCATGCGGGCAAACGCCGCCGATCCGCAGGGAGATTTCCGCGAACTCTTTCTGCGCCTGATCTTCACCATTCTCGTGTCGAACAAGGATGACCATCTGAAGAACCATGGTTTCCTTTATGTGGGGGCCGGTCGCTGGCGACTGTCTCCGGTTTTCGGCGTGAACCCCGCACCTGACCGCAATCCGCATCTCGAAACGGCAATTCTTGAGGGCGGCGCACATGACCGGTCGATCCGTCTGGCCTTCGAGGCCTGCGAGTTCTTCGAGATCGCCAAGACGGATGCTCGCCAGATGATCCGTGAGACGGCGCAGCGCATCTCTGGGGAATGGCGAGATGCACTTCGACAGGTGGGCGTCTTCAGTACGCTGG
>NZ_JBFUKO010000767.1:0-2294 GCF_056400805.1 Aminobacter sp. P4_H6_2 | reverse complement strand
AAATTGCGCCGAGGCAGCAGCGCCAGCAAAGCGCCCAACAGCAGGTCAGGCCCGCAGCTCCGCGTGCCGCCCAGCGGCGCCAGACCCAGCCGGACCGGGTGCAGACGGCAGCGCTGCGCGCGCCCGAAAAGCGCAACGTCAAGCCGCAGATCAACCCGATCTATCTGCCGCAGGTGGTTTCCTATGACGGCAGCGAAAAGCCGGGCACCATCATCATCGATACCAATGAGAACTTCCTCTACCACGTACAGGCGGATGGACAGGCGCGGCGCTACGGTGTCGGCACCGGCAAGCCGGGCTTCGAATGGTCCGGCACCCACAAGGTGACGTCGAAGCGCGAATGGCCGGATTGGCGCCCGCCGGCGGAAATGATCGCGCGCGAACGCGCCAAGGGCCGTGTGTTGCCGGCGATGATGACGGGTGGACCCAACAACCCGCTCGGCGCGCGCGCGCTTTATCTCGGATCGACGCTCTACCGCATCCACGGCACCAACCAGCCCTGGACGATCGGCGGGGCGGTGTCATCAGGTTGTATCCGCATGCGCAACGAAGACGTGATGGAACTCTACGAAAAGGTCGCGGTCGGCACCAAGGTCGTCGTCAGGTAATTACCGTTTACGGGGGCGGAGCCTGTCGCAAGACATGGTTCCCAAGCAAAAGGGCAGCGTGGCGGAAGACCGCGCTGCCCTTTTCGCTGTTCAGCAAACTGAAAGCCACGGCTCGATTTMTCAGGAAAAATTGTTTAACATGGATAAAATTTGATTTCGTCGACCCTTTTCATCCTCGGCGTGCCGAAGTATCCGGGTTTATCCCAAGTCGATGACCGCCAAAGGAAGACACATGCCGCCGCTCGACGACAACCGCTATCTCAAAGGCGGCCCCGTGGCCGCCCGTATCATTGCCGAAGTGCGCGCCGCCGCGCAAAAGGCGACCGACGAAGGCTTCCGCCCCAARCTTGTTTCGATCACCGTCGGTGATGTCGCCGCAGTGGACGTCTATGTCCGCAACCAGCGCGCCAAGGCGGAGCTCGCCGGCATCGATTTCGAGGAGCGGCGTTTTCCCGCCGAACTGACAGCAGGCGAACTCGAAGCCGCCATCCACGGCATGAACGCCGATCCGCGCATCACCGGCATCATCATCCAGCGGCCAGTGCCTGCGCATATCCCGATCAAGGCGATCCAGGCGGCGGTGCATCCGCTGAAGGACGTCGAGGGCATGCACCCGGCCTCGATCGGCAACATCGTCTATAACCAGCTCGACCTCGCGCCCTGCACGGCGGCCGCCTCGGTCGAACTGCTGAAAGCCACCGGCCTCGATCTCAAAGGGCTGGAAGTCGTGGTCGTCGGACATTCGGAAATCGTCGGCAAGCCGATCGCCTTCCTCTTGATGAGCGAAGGCGCAACGGTGACGGTGTGCCATCACATGACGCGCTCGCTGGCGGCCCATGCACGCCGGGCCGACGCGCTGTTCGTGGCCGTGGGCAAACCGCGGCTGATCAAGGCCGACATGGTCAAGCCGGGTGCTGCCGTCATCGATATCGGCATCAATGCCGAGACATTGCCTGATGGTTCGAGCCGCATCGTTGGCGATGTCGACACCGAAAGCGTCAAGGAAGTGGCGTCATGGATCACCCCTGTGCCAGGCGGCGTCGGCCCGGTGACGGTGGCGATCCTGCTTCGCAACACGATGGTGGCGCTCAATCGCCAGCGCGCGGTCTATCGCGCGACCTTCGGCACTGCCGAAGAAACGCTCGCGGCGGAGTAATCCCGGTTTCTAGAGCCTCACGACTCCGCCCGAGATTTGCGATACGGTCGACCGAATACCGGTCGGCAGTCCACTGGTGACGACGATCGGCGTGCCGTCGGCGACGCGTCCGTAAAGGTCGATGATGTCCTGGTTGATCAATCGCACGCAACCCGACGAAACCGATTTGCCGATCGATGCCCATTCGGGCGAGCCGTGCAGGCGGTAGAGCGTGTCCTTGCCGTTCTGGAAAATGTAGAGCGCACGGGCTCCGAGCGGGTTCTGGACGCCAGCCGGCATGCCACCCTCCCATTCGTTGGTACGAGGGATCTGGCGCGCGCGGTACTTCTCTAGTTCGGGCTGGCGGTCGATCATTTCATTCGGCGGGAACCAGCGCGGCCACACCTGCTTCCACTCGATGACTCCGCGGCCGGCCCATTCGAAACCGGCGCGGCCGAGTCCGACGCCATAGCGGATCGCTTCGTTGGAATTGGCCACGAAATAGAGGAAATGGGCCGAGGTATCGATGACGACGGTGCCTGCCTGCTCGC
>NZ_JBFUKO010000766.1:0-2298 GCF_056400805.1 Aminobacter sp. P4_H6_2 | reverse complement strand
GAGTTTACGTGCACTGACAACCGAGACTGACGAAAATTATCTGGCCGAGCTGGTCAAGATGTCAATCTACGATGAGCTCGCGATTGTTCTGCCCGCTTATGGCGGTGTCACCATCGCATTTTGCTGTGAGCGGCACCGAGTTCGTTTCGAACCGCGCGACTTTGAAATCGCCAATGCACTGCTCCCAAGTCTGGAGGCACTGCACAAGCTTCACATGGATCGCTTGTTCTTTGCAGCCAGAACAATCAACAGTAAAACGATCGACGAGAATTTCAGCAACGCCCTCATGGTGCTCGACCGGCGCGGCGAAATAGCTTATGCCAACGAGGCTTGGTCCATAAATCCCAAAGTGGCCACGGTACTTCCCCAAATTCTCAAGCAGATCGCTAATGCCGGTCCCGCTTTCTTGCAACTGGACAGCCAGCAAGTCGTGCATTGGGATCAGTTGCCCGACGATTTTTCCTTGGCGCCCAGCGGACACCTCATCGTAGTGGAGCGGCGATCGCCAGAGCCGCTTTCAACATCAGGAGAGGCCGCCCTTGACGCTTTTTGTCGGCAGCAAGATCTGACGCCTAGAGAAGCAGAAATAGTCCGGCTTTCGTTCGTAGGCCTTCCGAATGCAGCAATTGCCAAGCAGCTCGGCGTCTCCGTGGGAACGGTCAAGAACCATCGTTGGCGATTATACTATAAACTAGACATTACAAGCGAAAGAGAGATGTTTCATTTGTTTCTTTCCACCCTTCTTTCTATGGATAGTTCCCCCAAAAGCTGAAGGGCGGTCTTTCAAGTTCGCTGAAAAACGCCTATTTACACCAGCTGTTGCGCGGCAGTTTGGCCGAGAAGAATTCGCTCAATGCCGTCAACCAACGAATCGGCCATAGCCGCGCGGGCCTCCAGCGTGGCACTGCCGATGTGAGGTAATGGGACCACGCTTGGTATCGCTAGATACCTGGCGTCCATTGCAGGTTCGTTTTGAAAAACGTCCAAGCCTGCACCAGCGATATGGCCGGACAGTAAAGCCTCAATAAGCGCATCGTCATCGACCAGTTCACCCCGAGCAACATTCAACACCAAAGCGCCCGGTTTAAGCCAGGAGATGCGGCTAGCATCCAGATATTTGCGGGTATGCGGAGTGCAGGCTGCCGACAGGAGCAGCACGTCACAAGCTGCAAGGAACTCCCTGTCATCGGCGACGAAACGCGCGCCTCCCTCGAGATCTCGAGGAAGAGGCGCTCGGTTTTTGTACGCGACGTTCATGCCGAACGCCTGTGCGCGCGTCGAGACCTCGCGGCCGATACTTCCCATCCCATAGATGCCGAGCACTTGGCCCCTGAGTTCCCTCCCCAGAAGCAAGGTCGGCGACCAGCCCATCCACTGGCCGGTTCGCACCAGATCGACGCCTTCTAGGAGACGGCGCGTCATAGTCAGCAAGAGCGCAAGGGCTAAATCGGCAACAGAGTCTGCGAGAACGTTAAATGTCTTGATGACGGACACGCCGCGCTCGCGCGCGGCATCGATATCGACATGCTCGTGGCCTGCCGAGTAAAGGGCGATAATTTGGACGGTGTTGGGTAGAGCCTGGAAAAACTCTCTATCCAACCGATACTTGACGGTGGTGACGACTACCCTAGTGCCGTCAGCCGCCCTGAGCACGCCCCCAAGAGTCTGGTCCGAAGGTTGCAGAATTTTCAGGTTCGGGAAGGTGTTCTGGAACGCGCGAACAGCCTCTGCGGAGAGTTCCTCCGTTAGAAGGATCGGAAAGGCGTCCATTTTCGAGGACACTAGCGCCTCGTCCAGCATCGCCACTCGCGCCATAGGCTCGCTGCGTTCCAGATCAGTCATTGGATCGGCTCCTGTGCGACCTGAATAATCACGCGTTTTGAGACGCTCTCGGCGTCACGCGGATTTCCTCACCAAGCAGCTTTTCCAATCCTCGCACCACGGCCGTGCTGTCCTGGTCCCCAAACCCGAATGAACGACTGAGCTGAAAGACCTCTGTGGCGGCGTTGGCGATATTGAGTGGAAGGCTGGTCATCTCGCGGGCCATCTTCACCGCTTGGCTCATGTCCTTGTAAGCAATGTCGAGTCTGGCCTCGGCTTCAAACTGGCCAGCAAACACCTTGGGCACCATCCACTGGATAATGGGACTGTTGGAGTGCGAATTGGTGAGCATATGGAAGAAGGTCTGTGGGTCCAATTTCAACGCCTGCGCCAGCGCGAGCCCTTCAGCTACAGCTGCGACTTCGACAAATCCGATCATGTTCTGGACTAACTTGGCCGCGTGGCCCGCGCCAATTT
>NZ_JBFUKO010000765.1:0-2301 GCF_056400805.1 Aminobacter sp. P4_H6_2 | reverse complement strand
TTGCAAGTTCGCGCCGCCCCTCATCCGCCTGCCGGCACCTTCTCCCCGTAAACGGGGCGAAGGAGCCAAGCTTATTCACCGCCACGCCCCGTTTCCGGTCTGGCTATTGCTCATGAAAAGTTCGGGAAGCGGGGCGCGAGGCCGTGCCTTCCGATAATGATTGTATGGCGCGACGTTCGCGCCCCGCTCGGTRTTCTTGCCCCGCTCAGTCGCCTCGGCTTTCACCGCCAGCCGCCGCAAGGCCCGGGCTTGGKGGCTCATCACCCAGCAGGAGAWCCGACCTCCTGCCAGCCCGGCACCGRCGCTTCCCCCCGCTGCCCGGTGCGCACCGGGGTCCCGTGGAAGATCGCGAGGATRATGAYACGGGAGGTTGGAAGGGCGTGGAGAAATGGGGACGGCTATCCACGGTGGTTGCTGACAGATGGTGACAGCTGGATGTCGCCTTATGAGGCCAATCCTASAGGTCGCGATCCTTCGCACCCCCCTCTGGTCCTGAGCTTGTCRAAGGGGCCGGCCATCTCCCCCACAAGGAGGGAGATCACGCCGTCATCGGCGCGCCGCAGCTAATCGCCAAAATCGCAAGACTTATCCCTACGATGTTGCAGGACGCGCGCTGCCGGCGACGAGACTAATCTCCCTCCTTGTGGGGGAGATGGCCGGCCCCTTCGACAAGCTCAGGACCAGAGGGGAAGGRTCACTACGTTGAAGACGAGCCAAGGCGCTGAAAATGCCAGCAACCGTGGAGAACCATTCCACGCCGAACCTGCCCGCCCCCAAGCGCCGGCAGCCGCATGTCGCATTCCATGCCGAACGCAGACGTGCCACATTTGGCGGCTAACGCCCGACGTCACCAAATCCCCTGAAATTGCGCAGCAGTTACCTGAAAATGTCCAAAGCGTTCCTGAGTGCCCTTTTGTCCGCGTCGCTGGCCGCTTTTCCGGCGATGGCGGGGCCTGCCCCCAAGGTCGAGGACGTCAAGAAGCCGCAGGTGGTGCTGATCTCCTTCGACGGCGCGCACGACCTAGCGCAATGGCAGCGCAGCCGCGAGCTTGCGGCGCGCACCGGAGCTCGCTTCACCTATTTCCTGTCTTGCGTCTTCTTGCTGTCGCGCGAAACGCGCGGCGAATATCTCGCGCCCGGAAAATCGGCAGGCAGGTCGAATGTCGGCTTTGCCTCGGACAAGCAGGAAGTGGTCGACCGGCTTGGCCAGATCAACCTCGCCGCTGCCGAGGGCCACGACATCGCCAGCCACGCCTGCGGCCATTTCGACGGCGGCAAATGGAGCAAGGCGGAGTGGACCAAGGAGTTCGACGCGTTTTCGACTGTCATGCGCGACGCCTACAAGATCAACGGCATTTCGCCCGAGCCAGCCGACTGGGCGCAGATTGCGGCCTCGGTGAAGGGATTTCGCGCGCCCTATCTCTCCGACAGCAAGGGGTTGACGGCAGCGCTGCACGACAAGGGCTTTGCCTATAATGCGAGTGGGGTGTCGCGCGGGCCGGAAGAACCGAAGCTCGACGGCAACATGATGGAGTTTGCCCTGCCGCTGATTCCCGAGGGACCGTCGGAACGGAAGATCATTGCGATGGACTACAATCTGTTCGTTCGCCATTCGGGCGGCATAGACAAACCCGAAGAGGCTGCCAAATACGAGACCCGCGCCTATGACGCGTTCGACGCGGCTTTCGAAAAGCAATATGCGGGCGGGCGCATTCCGCTGCAGATCGGCTTTCACTTCACGCTGATGAATGATGGCGCCTATTGGCGCGCGCTGGAGCGTTTCGCCGGCGAGGTCTGCGTCAAGACCGATGTCGAATGCATCAGCTATGCCGACTATGTGGCGCGGCAGAACGAGGCTGCGCCGGTGCAGACCGGCGGGTGAAGGCGGAGTAGTCCGAACCTCCCTCCCCCTTGTGGGGGGATCGAGGGTGGGGGTAACCCTGCGAGCTAATGGGGCCAAATGACCCCCACCCCTTACCCCTCCCCACAAGGGGGAGGGAGACGTCGGCGGCTACGCTATTCCGATCACGCCACCGGCTGATCTTCCGGCCGCAGGCCAGCCTTTTCACGATCGAGATAGCGCTTGTCGATATCGGGCAGCGGTTCGCCCGAAAGCGTCGCCTCAAAGGCGCGCAGGCGCTTATGCACCGACTGCAATTCGACGATGGTCGACCAGGAATTGAGCAGAAACTGCAGCGATCCCGTAACACGCCCGAAGGCATTCGAAATCTGGTTCATCGGGCCAAGCGTGATCTTGTGTGCGACGATCGACGGCCCGAGGATGATGAAGGAGAATATGTT
>NZ_JBFUKO010000764.1:0-2304 GCF_056400805.1 Aminobacter sp. P4_H6_2 | reverse complement strand
TGATCGCCTGCTCCAGAACATACATCAGGTGCACCGGGTCGGCGGCGATCTCCTTGGTGTCGTAGTTGAACGTCTCCGACAAAACCTTGAAGGCAAAGCGCGTGCTGACRCCGTTCATGCCTTCATCGACGCCGGCGGCGTCGCGATACTCCTGCATCGACTTGGCCTTGGGGTCGACATCCTTGAGGTTCTCGCCGTCATAGACGCGCATCTTGGTGTAGAGCGGCGAGTTCTCGTGTTCGGCCAGCCGTGTCGACACGGTGAAGCGGCTCAATATGTCGAGCACCTCGGGTGCGCATGGATTGCTCACCAGCTCGCTTTCGCGCAGCAGCTTTTCGTAGATCTGCCGTTCTTCGGTGACGCGCAGGCAATAGGGCACCTTGACCACCAGGATGCGGTCGAGGAATGCCTCGTTGTTCCTGTTGCTCTTGAACTGCAGCCATTCCGACTCGTTGGAATGGGCAAGCACGATGCCCTGGTAGGGGAAGGCGCCGAAGCTCTCGGTGCCGTTGTAGTTGCTTTCCTGGGTCGCGGTCAAAAGCGGGTGCAGCACCTTGATCGGTGCCTTGAACATCTCGACGAATTCGAGAAGCCCCTGGGTCGTGCGGTTGAGGCCGCCGCTGTAGGAATAGGCGTCGGGGTCGGACTGGCTGAAATGTTCAAGCTTGCGGATGTCGACCTTGCCGACAAGCGCCGACACGTCCTGGTTGTTTTCGTCGCCGGGTTCGGTCTTGGCGATGCAGATCTGGCGCAGCCGCGACGGCATCAGTTTGACGACGGAGAATTTCGCGACATCGCCGCCGATTTCTTCGAGCCGCTTGGCAGCCCAGGGCGAAATCAGGCCGGTGAGCCGGCGCCGGGCGATGCCATATTTGTCTTCGAGAAGGTCGGCCATGCGTTCGGGATGGAACATCCCGAGGGGTGATTCGAAAATCGGGCTGACCTGGCCGTTGATCTTGAGCGTGTAGATCGGCCGCTCTTCCATCAGCTTCTTCAACCGTTCGGCGAGCGACGACTTGCCGCCACCGACGGGGCCGAGCAGATAGAGGATCTGCTTGCGCTCTTCGAGCCCCTGCGCGGCGTAGCGGAAGTAGCCGACGATACGCTCGATCGTGTCTTCCATGCCGTAGAACTCGGCAAATGCCGGATAAATCTTGATTGTTCGGTTGGCGAAGATGCGCCCCAGTCGGGCGTCGGCGCTGGTGTCGACCAGCGTGGGGGCGCCAATGGCGTCCACCATTCGCTCGGCCGCAGTCGCGTACATCGCAGGCTGGTCGCGGCAAGCGAGCAGATATTGCTGAAGGCTCATCTCCTCGGTTGTCTGACTGCCGTAGATTTCCGAGAAGAGATTGAAGACGTCGGATTCACGTGTTTGCATGGCACCCTCACAATGCCGAAGTCGCAACTCAGTGTATCACCACTTCGACTCTTTGCCTTCATCTCAACTTCCCTGAACAGCCAAAGTTCCGCACAGAATGTCGTGATCGTACATTTACTGTGAACGAGTGGATCAGCCGTTCGGTGCGTGCTTCGACCAACTGTCGAAAGCGGCCGTTTTCAGGCGCCTGATGGAGCAACCTTCGGCTGTATTCTCAGCGGGAATAGGCAAGTGAGCGGTGCCTCGCCAGGAGTGGTATGCGCGAACCACAGGGCTGTGTTTTGCGCATCAGCTAAATCTGCATTGCGGGACGCAGGGACATTCTCTGGTACACCAACTTGCGCTAGATCAGTGACAGGCAAGCGCGTGGAGGGGACATGCCAATTCAAAATGAGGGCCGGATGGTTGGGGGTCTGGCGACCGGTATTTTGGTCTTGGCGCTGATGCATTTTGCGCAGTCGATCTTTGTTCCGCTGGTCTTTTCGCTGTTTCTGATCGCCCTGGTCTGGCCGGTGCAGTTTGCGTTGCAGCGCCGGTTGCCCAAGCTCCTGGCGCTGCTCATCACCGTCAGCATCACGATCACCATCGTCCTTGCCGTCGGCTCTTCGGTGATCTGGGGCTTCGGCAAGCTCGGCCAGTGGCTATTTGCCAATGCCGGACATTTTCAGGCCGTTTATACCGACTGGACCGATTGGCTGGAGGGGCATGGCATTGCCATAGCCGGGCCGCTTGCCGACCGCTTCGACGTCACCTGGCTGGTCGGCTTCACCCAAGGGATCGCCGGACGGCTCAACAGCCTGGCTGGTTTCGCCGTCCTGGTCTTCATCCTCGTCATGCTCGGCCTGCTTGAGGTCGAAGACTTCAACCGCCGCCTCCAATCACCAAACGCCCAGCCCCAGGGCGAACTAATATTGCTGGCCAATCGT
>NZ_JBFUKO010000763.1:0-2308 GCF_056400805.1 Aminobacter sp. P4_H6_2 | reverse complement strand
CTTTACATCAGCGGCCAGATTCCGGTCGCCAAAGACGGCTCGGTTCCTGACGATTTCGACAGCCAGTGCTGGCTCGCATGGCGCAATGTCGAAGCGCAGCTGCACGCAGCCGGCATGAACCTCGACAATCTGGCTAAGGTGACGATCTTCCTTTCCAGCCGCGCTTACGCGCTCGACAATCGCCGCATCCGCGCCGAAGTGCTCGGCGACCGCAAGATTGCGATGTCGGTGATCATCGCTGGCATCTTCGACGAGGCTTGGCTTCTGGAAATCGAAGGCGTGGCAAGCGCCTGATCCGCCAAATCACCTCACTTGAGTCATTTTACGCGCAACTGGACATAACTCCATGAAATCCCATGTGAAAGCGGTTGTTATCGGCGGCGGCGTGGTTGGCTGCTCGGTGTTGTTCCACCTCGCCCGCGCCGGCTGGACCGACGTCATGTTGATCGAGCGCTCGGAACTCACTTCCGGCTCGTCCTGGCATGCCGCCGGCGGTTTCCACACGCTGAACGGCGACCCCAATGTTGCCAAGCTGCAGGCCTACACGGTGCAGCTCTACAAGGAGATCGAAGAGATTTCGGGCCAATCCTGCTCGCTGCACCTGACCGGCGGAGTGATGCTCGCCGATAGCCCGGAGCGCATGGATTTCTTGCGCCTGGCGCACGCCAAGGGCCGCTATCTCGGCATGGACACCGAGCTGATCACACCGTCCGAGGCCAAGAAGATGTTCCCGCTGATGGACGAAAAGCACTTCGTCGGCGCCATGTGGGACCCGGTCGAAGGCCATCTCGATCCTTCCGGCACCACGCACGCCTACGCCAAGGCGGCGAAGAAGCTGGGTGCTGAGATCGTGCTGCGCAATCCGGTCAAGGAATTGACGCAGGACCCCGACGGCACCTGGAACGTCGTCACTGAGCAGGGAACGGTCAGAGCCGAGCACGTCGTCAATTGCGGCGGCCTGTGGGCGCGCGAGATCGGCCGAATGGTCGGCGTCGAGTTGCCGGTGCTCGCCATGGAACACATGTACCTGCTGACCGAGCCGATGCCCGAGGTCGAGGCCTTCAACAAGGAAACGGGCCGCGAGATGATCGGCGTGCTCGACTTCAAGGGCGAGATCTACACGCGCCAGGAGCGCAACGGCATCCTGCTCGGCACCTATGAGAAGGCCTGCAAGCCGTGGTCCCCGGTCAACACGCCGTGGGATTTCGGTCATGAGCTGCTCGCGCCAGACCTCGACCGCATCGCACCCTCGCTTGAGGTTGGCTTCCAGCATTTCCCCGGCATTGCCAACGCCGGCATCAAGCAGGTGATCAATGGCCCCTTCACCTTCGCGCCCGACGGCAACCCTCTGGTCGGCCCGGTCCAGGGCCTGACCAATTTCTGGTGCGCTTGCGCTGTCATGGCCGGCTTCAGCCAGGGCGGCGGCGTCGGGCTCGCGCTCTCCAACTGGATGGTCCATGGCGACCCTGGCTTCGACGTCTGGGGCATGGATGTCGCGCGCTGGGGCGAATGGGCGAGCCTGCGCTACACCAATGCCAAGGTGCGCGAGAACTATTCGCGCCGCTTCTCGATCCGCTTCCCCAATGAGGAGCTACCGGCAGCGCGCCCGGCGCAGACCACGCCGCTTTATGACACGATGGTGGCCAACAACGCCGTCATGGGCGACAGCTGGGGCCTGGAGACACCGCTATGGTTCGCGCCAAAAGGTACCGACCCCAAGGACATCGTCTCGTTCCACCGCTCCAACGATTTCGAGCATATCGGCAACGAGGTCCGCGCCACCCGCGAGCGCGTCGGCGTCACCGAAATCGCCAACTTCGCCAAATATGAGGTTTCAGGACCGGCGGCAGAGGATTTCCTCAACCGGCTGATGACCAATCGCATGCCGAAGAAGGGCCGCATCGTGCTGACCCCGATGCTCAATGAGTTCGGCCGCCTGATCGGCGACTTCACCATTGCCAAGACCGGCGACGACAAGTTCATGATCTGGGGCTCGTCGGCGGCACAGAAGTACCACATGCGCTGGTTCGAAAAGCACCTGCCCGGGGATGGGTCGGTTCGCATCCACCGCTTCGACCAGACGCTCGTCGGCCTGTCGATAGCTGGTCCGAAGTCCCAGGCGCTGCTGGCCAAGCTTGTCGACGAAGACGTGTCGAGCAAGGCCTTCCGCTTCATGGATTTCCGCGAGATGGCTGTCGGCGGCGCGCCCTGCATGGTCGACCGCATCACCTATACCGGCGATCTCGGCTACGAGATCTGGATGGCACCGGCCTATCAGCGCCTCGTCTACAAGGCGATCAAGGAAGCC
>NZ_JBFUKO010000762.1:0-2314 GCF_056400805.1 Aminobacter sp. P4_H6_2 | reverse complement strand
GAAGTGACAGGCGGCCTCGACGACACCCAGCTGCGCAATCTGTCCGAGCGCCTGGCCTATCTGCGCGAGCTTGAAGCGCGGCGCGCCGCAATCGTCGAGTCGATCACCAGCCAGGGCAAGCTGACCGACGATCTGGCGATCCGGATCGCCACCGTCACCACCAAGGCCGAGCTCGAGGACATCTACCTGCCCTACAAGCCCAAGCGCCGCACCAAGGCGGAGATCGCCAGGGAGCGCGGCCTTGGCCCACTCGCCGAAGCCATCCTGGCCGACCGCAGCCTCGTGCCGGCTGAGCTTGCCGTCGCCTATGTTGCCGGCGATGTGGCGGATGTGAAGGCAGCGCTTGAAGGCGCGCGCGACATCGTCGCCGAAGGCATTTCCGAAAACGCCGAGCTTCTGGGGCGCCTGCGCACCCACATGAAGGAGCGCGCGGTGATGCGTGCCCGTGTCGTCGACGGCAAGCAGGAGGCGGGCGCCAAGTTCTCCGACTATTTCGACCATTCCGAGCGCTGGGCCAACGTTCCGAGCCACCGCGCGCTCGCCATGCTGCGCGGCCGCAACGAGGATGTGCTCTCGCTCGACCTCGAGATCGACGCCGACGACACCTCGCCGGTCAAGCCGGTCGAGCGGATGATCGCCGCTGCCTACCAGATCGGCGCGACGCTTCCGGGCGACCAGTGGCTGATGACGCTCGCCGGCTGGACCTGGCGGGTGAAGCTGTCGCTGTCTTTGTCGCTCGACCTGATGCGCGACCTGCGCGAGGCGGCCGAGGAAGAGGCGATCCGCGTCTTTTCGCGCAACCTCAAGGACCTGCTGCTCGCTGCCCCCGCCGGTTCGCGCGCCACCATGGGCCTTGATCCGGGCATCCGCACCGGCGTCAAGGTCGCGATCATCGACGCCACCGGCAAGGTGCTCGACACCACCACCGTCTATCCGTTCCCGCCGAAGAACGACGTGCGCGGAACGCAGGCCGAGCTTGCGCGGCTGATCATCCGTCACAAGGTCGAGCTGATCGCCATCGGCAACGGCACCGGCAGCCGCGAGACCGAACGCCTGGTCGCCGACATGCTGTCTGAGATGCCGGGGGCCAAGCCGACCAAGGTCATCGTCAGCGAGGCCGGCGCGTCGGTCTATTCCGCGTCGGCAACCGCTGCCGCCGAGTTTCCCAATCTCGACGTGTCGCTGCGTGGGGCYGTKTCYATCGCGMGSCGKCTGCAGGAYCCGCTSGCCGAACTGGTCAAGATCGAGCCSAAGTCGATCGGCGTCGGCCAGTACCAGCACGATGTCGACCAGTAYCGGCTYGGCCGTTCGCTGGAAGCGGTGGTSGAAGACGCGGTSAAYGCYGTCGGCGTCGACCTCAATACGGCGTCCGCGCCGCTTCTGGCGCGCGTGTCTGGCCTTGGGCCATCGCTTGCCGAGTCGATCGTCGCCTATCGCGATGCCTCGGGCGCGTTTGCAACGCGCCGCGACCTGCTTGCCGTGCCGCGGCTTGGCCAGCGTGCCTTCGAGCAATGCGCCGGCTTCCTGCGCATCCGTGACGGCAAGGAACCGCTCGATGCGTCGTCGGTCCATCCCGAAGCCTATGGCGTGGCCAAGAAGATCGTCGCATCTTGCGGCCGCGATCTGCGCCAGCTGATGGGCGACAGTGCCGCGTTGAAGGCGATCGACCCTCGCGCCTTCGTCGATGAGCGTTTCGGCCTGCCGACAGTGCGCGACATCATCGCCGAGCTGGAAAAGCCGGGCCGCGATCCGCGTCCGGGCTTCAAGACCGCGACCTTTGCCGACGGCGTCGACGACATTAAGGACCTGAAGCCGGGCATGCTGCTCGAAGGCACCGTCACCAACGTTGCCGCTTTCGGTGCCTTCGTTGACATCGGGGTGCACCAGGACGGCCTCGTCCATGTCTCGCAGCTCGCCGACAAGTTCGTGAAGGACCCACACGAGGTGGTGAAGGCCGGCGACGTGGTCAAGGTCCGCGTCGTCGAGGTCGACATCCCGCGCAAGCGCATCGGTCTGACCATGCGCAAGGACGGCGGCGAGGCTGCACCGCGCTCGGCAGCGCCCGCCAAGGTACGCGACATGAAGTTCGCCTCTACGAAGCCGCAGCCGAGCAAGGCGGACCAGCAAGGCGCCTTCGGTGCTGCGCTGCTGGAGGCGATGAAGCGCAAGTAGGCAAGCTGGGGCGATCACGCTGCTGTCGCAGCGGCATGATCGCCCTTGCCCGCTTGCCCGTTCGTGCTTAGAAAGCCCGGGAAACGCGGCCTCAGCCGGCCGCTTGAAAAAGGTGCCGTGCTCAAATGTCCAAGTGGAAAGA
>NZ_JBFUKO010000761.1:0-2317 GCF_056400805.1 Aminobacter sp. P4_H6_2 | reverse complement strand
ACACCCTTCAACTGATCCGCGAACAGCGTCCAAGGGGCTGCGCTGATGTGGTGGCGCTGCGGACTGAACAGCAGATCACGAGAGCCAGGGCATCAAACGCACGCCTGATCGTTCGCGCGAACGGCTGCCGCGTCGAAACCGACGTGGACCTGATCTGGTCGTTTGCGCAGTCGCTCCAAAGACCAGTCCGGATCGCTGAAATCCTGGCGGCCACCATCCCTGATGCTCTGGGCTTAATGGCCGTGGTCTGCCTGATTGGTGACGGTCTCTTAGTGCCGATCGGAAACGGCCACATCACCCATGAGACGCACGTGCGTCTTCCTGGCGAAGCAGCGAATTGAGGGGATCACGGTATGGCCAACAACAATATTGCCCCACGTATGGCGTTCGGCACCTACGACAAGATCGTCATCGATGGGATTGGCTACGAACCCGTATCCAGTGACCAAGACAGTCACATCTTGCGCAACTACGCCACGGGCGAGCTGACCAGTCCCTTTTCGCATGAAGAGCTGTTCGTGCTCCGCAATGCTGGTCGTATGCAGCGGGTTGCAAACGGATATTACCGTGCGCTGGTTGCTTCCCAACGACGCAAGGAACTCAACCAGGTTCGCATCTCGGATCTCAGCAAGCCACAGCAAGCGAAATTGCTGTGGCGAAAGGAGTATTGTGATCGGTTTCTCCGCCTGGAGGCAGCGCGCAAAGCAAGTCGCTCCGACGAGTCCATTCAAGAAGCGATCAAAGAGATTGCGCCTGCCGTGAACGGCATGGAAATCAACGCCGTTGCGAAATCCAAGCGTTGTGGCACGGAGGTAACCGTGCGCCGACCGCCAAGTCCTACCGCCCTGCGCAAGTGGCTGCGGAAATACGAAGCTTGGGGTTACGATCCGATCGTACTGCGAGATTCCTATGGTCTTAGCGGCAATCGACGTGCGCGCCTTTCGAGTGAAATCTACGACCTTCTGAAGGTCGTTGCTGAACGGTACGCGGATCCGAGGCAGCCCACGAAGGCATGGGTTTATCAAGAATTGGAAATTGAACTTCAGTCGCTGAATCAAACGCGCGCAGCCGAAGGAATGCCTCCGCTTTCCATGCCCAGCGTTCGGACTCTTTCCAGGGAGATCTTCAAGCTCGACGACTTCCGAGTGATGGCCGCTCGCGAAGGCATCGAGAAAGCCAAGAAAGAATTCTACATTGTGAACGGTGGCCTTGGCGTCACCCGACCACTTGAGCGCATCGAGATGGACGAGTGGAATGTTTCATTGCGGACGCTCCTGCAAGACGCACGAATCTGGAGGCATCTGTCCAAGCAGGAGCGGCTGAAGGCGGAGAAAACACGCCTATGGGTCTCCGCAGCGATTGACTGTGCCACTCGCTGCATTGTGGGTCTGTACTTGCTGGACGGATCCCCCTCCTCTGAAGCAGCCGTCAATACCMTTCGTCAGGTAGTCACGGACAAGTCCGATCTCGCCGCGGCAGCTGGATGCCAGACTTCATGGGATATGGGTAGCCGACGGATCGAAACCATCTGTACGGATACGGGATCGGCATATGTCAGCCACGAATTTCGGGCAGCCTGTGCTGAACTTCAAATCGAGATCATGTTCCCGCCTGCTGGCATGCCGCAAATGCGCGGCCGTATCGAGCGCCTTTTCTCGACCTTTCATCAGCAACTAGTTGCAAGATTTCATGGTCGAACGTTCGAGAACGTCGTAGCGAAAGGCGACTACGACGCTGACGAAATGGCGAACATCGACGCCGAAGAACTCTACCGAATGCTCGTGCGCTACGTTGTGGATGTCTACCACAACACGCCACATCGGGGCCTTGGTGGCGAAACACCTCGCAATGCCTGGATCAGACTGAACCGTCAGTTTGGAACGGAAGACACCCTTGACGAAGATATCGCCCGTTCAATCTTCGGCACGACGATCGAGGCATCCATCCAGAAAGACGGGGTCAGCCTTTTTGGTCTCACCTACCAGGATTCAAAGCTTCAGCAGCTTCGTAGGCAAACACGATACAAGCCAGTGATCGTTCGGGTCGACCAACAGGACCTCGGCTATGTCTCTGTTCGCACAGAAAAGGAGTGGCTCACCGTCCCCTGCAAACAGCCAGGTATGGATGGCGTGGGGCTCCGGGAATGGGTTCTGAGCGAAGGGAAGATCAAGCGTGAGTATGCCGATCAGGCGAAGGCAAGCCACGACGTCCGGTTGAAGGCAATCGCGGAAATTCGCAGGTTTTCCGACGCTGCGACTGAAAGGGCGGGCATTAGATCTCTCACCTATTCGTCATACGAGGTCACAAAACTCTCCCG
>NZ_JBFUKO010000760.1:0-2322 GCF_056400805.1 Aminobacter sp. P4_H6_2 | reverse complement strand
AGACAAGGTCGAGCGGCAGCGGCGTGTTCTTCATCCAAAAGCCGACCGGCTGGGTCTGTTCGAACACGAAAAGCATGCCCTGGTCGTCGGCGAGATCCTTGCGGAACATCAGCCCCATGGCGCGTTCGCCCGGCTCGTCGGCAATCTCGATGCGGAACGGCACCTCGCCCATGGCGGTCACCGCGATCAGCGGATCGGCATCGACCGGCAGGGCCATCGCCTCTTGCGCCATGCTCGGTGCCGTGAGGGCGAGCGAAACGACCAAAGCCGGCACCGCAAGCAATGCGGCACCGAGCGCTCCGGCGATCAAAAATTTGCGTAAGGTCATAAAATCCCCGCGGCGGTCTCGACCTAGTGCGAGACCGGCAAGGTGCCTAAATCAGGGTGAATTTCGGCAGCCATAAGGCCTTTGTCGCCTTTGCCGAAACGAACCAGCACCACCTGGCCGGGCCGAAGCTCGGTGACGCCGAAGCGGCGCAGCGTTTCCATGTGGACAAAAATGTCCTCGGTGCCTTCACCGCGCGTCAGGAAACCAAAGCCCTTGGTGCGGTTGAACCACTTGACCAGCGCGCGCTCGAGACCGCTTTCCGCGGTCACCGCGACATGGGTGCGCTGCTCCTGCATTTCGGCGGGATGCACTGCTGTCGAATTGTCGATGGAAAGCACGCGGAAGGCCTGCAGGCCACGGTCGCCCTGCTTTACCAGGCAAACGACGCGAGCACCTTCGAGTGCTGTCTGGAAACCGTCACGACGCAGGCAGGTGACATGCAGCAGCACGTCGCTTCCAACACCGCTGTCGGGGAGAATGAAGCCGTAGCCCTTGGCCACGTCGAACCATTTGATGGCGCCGGAAATTTCGACCAGACCAACGCCATCGACGCTGTCATCGTGTTCAAATGCATCGCGGCCAGTGCCATTCTGCATCACGAGAGAGGCCTTTTCCCCCATAAGAACGCCCCCTTTTCCTTGCAAACGCCATTACTGATTCTTGAGATAAGATTAACACTTCCACTTTGGACTTACGCAAGGGCCGTTCCGCCATTTTTCGACTTGGTCCCGAGATAGGCACAAGCTTCGCACCAGTTCCGCACAAAAGTCGCTATGGCGGTTGCCGAGCGCGTGGCGCCCGCCCTATGTATCGGCGAACCCCATGAACTCGAACCCACAAAGCCGAGGAAAAGCGATGCGCTATCTCCACACCATGGTCCGCGTCAAAGACGTCGACGCCTCTTTGGACTTCTATTGCACCAAGTTTGGCATGAAGGAGATCCGTCGCTCCACCAACGAGAAGGGCCGCTACACGCTGATCTTCCTCGCCGCCTCCGAAGACGTGGGTGCCGGCAGCGAGCGCCAGACGCCGCTGCTTGAATTGACCTTCAACTGGGACACGGAAGACTATCAGGGTGGCCGCAATTTCGGCCACCTYGCCTATGAGGTCGACGACATCTACGCCACCTGCCAGGACCTGATGAACAASGGCGTGACCATCAACCGCCCGCCGCGCGACGGCAACATGGCCTTCATCARGTCGCCSGACGGCATCTCGATCGAGCTGCTGCAGAAGGGTGAGCGCAAGGCGCCGGCAGAGCCGTGGTTGTCCATGCCGAATACCGGCAGCTGGTAACCTTCAGAAAGCACGATGCGCAGGCAAAGAAAGCCCTCAGGCTTTTCTGGCCATCTCAAGCAAAGTCAGCACGGTGCGCCAGTTGCGCGCCGTGCCCGGCACTTTGAGGGTACGCGGCAGAATTTCGGCGAATTTCGACTTGCCCAATCCCTCGGGCGCGTGAAGATAAAGGACGTCGCCCTTGACCTCGAAGCTTTCAGGACCGGCGTTGCGCTCGGCCAGCGGCGCAATCTCGGCCGGAACCGGAGCGCGCTCCAGCGTATAAGCGTGCAGTTTCTTGTGGTCGTCCGCGACATCGGGATAGGGATTTTCCGCCACAAGCCTCTCATACCAGCCGAGATCGCGCACCATGATGCGCGAGCGAAAGCCCCAGCGCGTTTCGAATGCCGCTTCGATTGTTGCGGTTAGCGCCGTCGCATCAGTGGCATCGGCCTTGAACACGACATTGCCGCTTTGAATGTAACTTGCGACATCGGCAAAGCCGAGCTCTTCGAAGAAGGCCCGGAGTTCGGCCATCTTGACGATGYGGTTGCCGCCGACATTGATGCCTGAAAACAGCGCGACGAACACGCTCATATGATGAAGCCGGCCAGCGTTTCGTTGTCGGTGATGTCCTGATATTGCACGCCCTCGACGTCGAAGCGCGCCCGAAGCAGGTCGAAATTACGCCGGTCCTTGGTCTCGATCCCGATCAGCAC
>NZ_JBFUKO010000759.1:0-2338 GCF_056400805.1 Aminobacter sp. P4_H6_2 | reverse complement strand
ACGCTAGGCTGGACTGCGATATCCAGCCGATCGGCGCACCGTCGAGCCGGCCGGTTTCCACCATGGTAGCGAGGGCGAGCGAACCTGCCCGGCAGAGAATGTCCATGCTGTCGACCGCCTGAGCACGAAAGGGGCCTGTCTCGCCGCCAATGGCGGTGTAGACGACGCCAACCACACGATCCTCGACCAGAAGCGGCCCGGCCATACAGTGCTTGAAGCCCCAGCGCCTCAGCAGCTGGAAATTGTTGCAGTGCTGCCAGCCAGATGAGCCGACCACCGTCGATCCGTCGACAGGCCGGCCTTTCTCAAAGATGTAAGCGAGCAGCGGATCGTATTTATCGAACTCATCGCTGTACTCCCGGATGAAGCCCTCAGGCGCCTGCTTGCTGTAGAACAGGCTCGGCTTGTGATCATCCAACAGGTAAAGCCCGACCGTGGGCGATCCCATCAGCTTGCCGATTTCGCGGTGGCATGACTCGCCAAGAGCTTCGAGTGAACGGCTTGCGGCAACGGCCAGCGCGGCATGGCCGACCTCCCCCGTCGAATACTTCGATCGTGCAACCGACGTAACCGGCATCAAGTTCTCCTCCTCTCAGCCCTGCTGCTCATTGTTCGAGCTTGTCAGGAAGTGTGGCAAAGGCTCCGCCAGTAAGCGAGCGTTTCTGCCGAGACGGAGTTTCCAGCAACCCCGGCAAAAATCAAGCTGACTATGGCGGCGAAGCCTGCCGTTACGCCACTATCTAGCCATCCACACCAAAGACGCCCCATTTTGCATCGGCTTTGACCGCGCCGAGATAGACGCGCCCGCATTCCTGGACGATCTCGTCGGCCATCAGGATGTGCTGGGTGCCCGAATGGATATCGCGGTAAAAGCGCTGCATCGTTCCGTTGTGAAGTGAAGCGCCGCGCGCCGCGCGATGGGCGAAGGTGCCGACATCGGAGATGACGTCATGGACATGACGCATCGCAAGCTTCACATCGGCGATCTGCTCGACAGAGGCGTCACGGCTGGCATCGAAGGTTTCGGCCATGCTTGTCCAGGCCTGATAGGCAAAGGCACGTGCTGAGCGGAAGCACGCCTCGGCGCGAGCGAATTCATATTTGAAACTTGCGCTCTCATTCATCTTGCCAAACGCGTCGACGCGAACCGCAGCCAGTTTGGCAAGCTCGTCGAGCATGCGCCGCCCGACGCCAAGCGCCCAGGTCGTGTGACCCCAGGCCGTATAGCCGACCAGACCGAGGCTACCCTGCGGACCGCCTCGCTTGGCATCACCCTCGTTGAAGCCATAACAGAGGTGATTGGGCACAAAGAGTTCGTCAGCATCCTTGAGCGTGTAGTCAAAACTGCCTGTGGCGCGCAGMCCGAGTACGTCCCAATTGCCCTTAAGCTCGATGGTCTCGCGCGGGTGATGGGTGATGACGATTTCCGGCTGACCATTGGATTGCTTAACCATGGTCTTGCCGTCCGCCTCGGTAACGAAACAACCGGAATGGATCCAGGCTGCATGATGAATGCCGCTGCCATAGGCCCAGTTACCGCGGATCATGTAGCCGCCTTCGACCGGCCGCGCATAGCCGCGCGGCACACCGTTTCCGGCAACCATGACATTGGGACCCTCGGCGAAAATATCAGCGGCACCCTTTTCGGAGACAAACAGCGACATCACACCGCCGACCGCGTTGTTCACGATCACGCACCAGCCAGCAGAACCATGCGCCCATGCCACGCGTTCGCCGAGCCGCATCGCGTCAACATGAGACAGTTCAGCGCCGCCAACCTCCTTTGGCATCATCATACTGTAGAGACCTGCATCACGCAGAAGCATGAATGTCGCATCGGACAACCTGTTCAGCTGCTCGCTCTCTTCTGCAGCCGCCTCGATCGCCGGCAGTATGGATTCGACACGCGCGGCCATCTCGGCCAGCGACGGATTTCCGGTTTTCTTGAACTCGACGACTGACATGTTCACAGGCTCCACCCTTGCTTGTCAGCGCCTTGCCGGTCGTACCAGCCGGCGCTTTCTCCCGGCACTGTTCCAATCGGGCGACGCGTCAGCAACCCCCTCAACTGGGGGGCTTGCCGGAGAAGCACGCCATTCGGAAACTGAACGCTTGTGGGAGTTGGCGAACCGCCGAACAGGTCGATGAAGATCTAGTGGTTCCATACGGGAGTGATATCTGGATGACCRGTGTCAAAGTCATCGGCTTCTGCGGCAATGCGCAGAGGCCGTCGAAAACACGTGCGCTTGTCGAAGCCGTTTCCGAAAAAATCCGCCAACGCCATGGCTTTTCCGTCGAGATATTCGACCTGGTGGACGCTGGCGATGGGCTGGCCGCC
>NZ_JBFUKO010000758.1:0-2353 GCF_056400805.1 Aminobacter sp. P4_H6_2 | reverse complement strand
GCCAAAGCCCTAGATGCCTTCCTTACCGCATCACGCCCCACTAGATGCGAATACATCAACCACGACCGCTACAGGCGCTTCGTGGGCGACTGTTACAGGGCAGACGGGGAGAGCGTAGCCCGCTGGCTCGTTCGCAACGGTCACGCGCTCGATTGGAAGCGCTACAGTCGGGGAGCCTATACCGCTGACCAGGCCGAAGCCAAGGCAGATCGCCGGGGCATGTGGCGGGCGATTTCCTAGCGCCATGGGAAGCTCGCCGGTCGAGATAGCCTGACAGCGCCCGCCCAGCGTCCGAGTGTTACGCCCGCAAAGTACGGATCGCCTTTTTGGTCGAAATGACTGCGTTCCGTTTCTTTTGTGCGGCGGCATACCTCCACTCGACCACAAGAATGTGATGACTACAAAACAACCAGCGAGAACTCCGCCGCCTTTTCGACAATGCCGGCTTTTGGTTGGTCGCGCTCGTGCAGTTAGCCGGCGCCCCTGTTGTATGCCTCCACACCAGCTATCTGCGCACAAACCTGATACAGTTCATGTGTCAGCGGCCCGAAGGTGGTCATGGAGGACGTTTATCTCGATCCAACCATATTTGTCTCCAGACTTGGTGATGATTTTCGCGGAGTGATGTTGCTTCGATATAGGCATGTTTACGGCGTGTCTCAAAGCCTGCGAAAGATGATCGAAGGCCATACCTGGTGCCAGCCGGGTCTCGAAGAAGGTGGCGGGTTCGCCAAAATTAGTGGATGTGATGTCTTTCATTCGTCATTGGGGTGATGTGGAGGTCGGTTAGCACCGCCTCACGATTCTGAGGTCGTGCCTTCCATTCGGCCTATCAGTTGCAAATGGTGATCAACAGACAGCCGGTCGATGGTGGCAATCGGAAGACTGAGGAAGGCCATAATCCGGTTCTTCATGAAGCGGGCAGCTGTGCTGAACGCCCGTTCCTTCTCGATATCGGTTCCCTGGACGACAGATGGATCTTCAATGCCCCAATGCGCGGTTACCGGTTGTCCGGGCCAGACCGGGCAGGACTCCTCGGCTGCGTCATCACAGACAGTGAAGACGAAATCCATTTCAGGCGCGCCGGGCACCGCATACTCGTCCCATGACTTCGAACGAAATCCGTCGGTCGGATAGTCGAGTGCGGCAAGGACCTTCAGAGCGAGGGGATTGACGGTTCCCTTTGGCTGGCTTCCCGCAGAGAAGGCATTGAATTGTCCGGCACCCTCCTTTCGAAGGATACCTTCGCCAATTATTGAACGGGCGGTGTTGCCGGTGCATAAAAACAAGACATTGTAGATGCGGTCGGGCATCGAACAGCCTCAACGATTACTATGCGCCAGAAATAGTAGCCTCAAACCGAGCACGGAAGGTGCTTCGCCGCAAATGCCTGGCTAGATTACAATCAGCCAAAGCATTGCGCACGCGCCTGCAAACACGACGACAAAATAGAACCAGTCAACCCAGGTCATTTTTGGCATCACGGTCGCATGCCCAATTGGCAGGTCTCCGAGCCTCCTGTGAGAGCATTCTACTCCTTCACAGGTAAAAGTCATGGAAAAGCCCCGCCACCTTTTGGCGATGAGGACCCGGGTTGATCATGGGAGCTGGACCGCGTCTGCTGGCCTGAAGAAATCACCGGGCCGCCATGCATCTATGCCCCTTCAGACCAAGCCCAACGAGGTCACGCAATCGTGACCCTAGCACCCTTCCGTTGGCTCTACATTTGTTAGAGCCAACTTAAATGGGAGTGCGAGATGACCGGACCTGCCATCACCCAGGCGATGATCGACGCCTATGACGAATACACCCATCTGACGCTCGACCGGCGCACCTTCATGGACAAGCTGACCAGGCTTACCGGCTCCGGTGTAGCAGCGGCAGCCATTGCGCCGCTCCTCTCTGCAAACCAGGCGCGGGCGGCTGTAATTGCCGAGGATGATGCGCGCCTCAAAGGTGAAGACATCACTTACCCAGGAGGAACCGGCGAGATGAAAGGCTATCTTGTCCATCCCGCCGATCAGTCGGGCAAGTTGCCTGCCGTCATCGTCATTCACGAAAACAGGGGCCTCAACCCGCATATTCGCGACGTCGCGCGGCGCATAGCGCTCGAAGGCTTTGTGGCGTTGGCACCCGACTATCTATCGCCGCTTGGCGGCACGCCGCCCGACGAAGAAAAGGCGCGCGAACTGTTTGGTCAGATGGAACCGGAGCAAACGGTGGCAAACGGCGTTGCGACGGTKGCCTTCCTCAAGACGTACGAGTTGTCGAACGGCAATGTCGGCGCCGTCGGTTTTTGCTGGGGCGGTGGCACGGTCAATGTGCTCGCTGTCAATGCGCCGGACCTCAAGGC
>NZ_JBFUKO010000757.1:0-2355 GCF_056400805.1 Aminobacter sp. P4_H6_2 | reverse complement strand
TCATAGTGGGGTGCGTAGCTTCGTACCTTAAATCCGCGATCCTGTGCCTTTTGTGCTACCCGCAGGGCGGCTCCATATTCCGAATCGTGGAGTTTGTCCTTGGAATCTATCCCGGCCTCTTTGAGATACCTGAAAACAGGCAAGAAGCAGTTGTTCCGCTCGAAAGATGGGTRGGCAACTCGCAAAAGCGTTTTCGGATCGAATGCTGATTGGTCTTTCACAAAATCACGAAATACGTCGGCTACTGTCACGCCCTTGTATCCGTGGTCCGCCATCAATTGCTGGCCTTCGCTTTCGGCTTCTGCCTCCGCGTCCTTAAACCGTTGAGCAACTCCAACACCCACTACGAACTCAACGTCTTCCGTAGAATCGATGGCGTCGAAATCTAGCACGGCAAGCTTGGTCTCAGGGTCGGATGATTTGACCAAGTCGTACATTTGCTCCTTGCAGTACCTCAGAATCCTTGCCGGTATCTTGCGCTTACATGTCTCAATGGCATTGTATACCTCGCAAAAATCGTCCGTCGAAAGCACAGTGGCATTTAGGCTATTGCCGCCATTGCTGAATATCGTGCTTTGAATAGATGAGCCTTTGCCGCTAGCTCGTTTTACAAATATCAAGTTTCTACTGAATTTATCGAGGTTGTCGGGCCCAAGGCATGTGGCGATGGAGAACAGTATTTTCTGAATGTGCGGATCACTAACCGAGTATCCAATAAAGAAGACGGGGTGCTCGATAAAAAGGGTGATCAGTTTTGCCGCCAAATACGGGTTCTTGGCTTGGAAATCAGCATAATCTTCTGCCGTCAGTACGAGACTGCTTGGGCRGGAAGCGCAGCCGTGGATCTTGTATATTTCTGCGATGGCCTGTGGGTTAGAGAAAAGGAGTTCTTCCTGTCCGACATAGACCCGATACTCTGGAAACAATTCTTCTATAAGAAGGTCCCAGTTTGTGGTGATAATCCCATCCACGTTCAGATGGCGTAGTGTTGAAAGCTCTTTTTGAACCTGATCGTCGGCAATCCCATGCAGTGGTATTTGTCTCAGATATGAGGATATTTCAATTTTAAGGGCAGAAGAAACGACTTTCGTTTCATTCTTAAAGGTTTCCCGATTTTCGGAGTATTCATCGTTAGCCCACCAAAGATCGTGAAAATCCTTGGCAACCAACGAAGCCGCCATAGGAATGTCACCATTTGCACTGGCAAGATAGTAGTTAAAATCCTTTATCTTGGCGCAGAATCTAGCGAGCAGCCCGTCCCATTGCTCCAGCCCTAAGTAGCGTCGGGAAAAGCCTGAACCTACAAATAGGAATGGAGCTCCTCCATGGGATTTTAGAAGATCACTAACGTACTCTGTGATTTTAGACATCTTCCGCGCGGGTCCTGCATTCTGGGTCGAGCGATAAGCGAATAATTGAAGTCCTAAGTCAACTGAGTGATGAGAGCATTACCTGGCAACAGTGATCCAGCTCCTGGCATGCAAATGACGCCGCCCAATGTGTGGCACGGCTCCGCCCACCCTGATGAATGCAGGCGCGTCAATAGCCAAATCTGGCGATAGCCACGCCGACCTGACGGCGACAGTCTTTCTCCAAAGAGGAGATGACCCGTGGGCCTTGCAATTTGTGACATCGCTGCGGACATGCGCGCCAGCGATCTCCGAGGCGATACAACTTCACAGGACCCGCCAACTTTCGGTGACGAGCCCCTAGGGCGGTTAAGGCCTTTTTTTCACAGGGGCAAGTTGACTGAAGAGCCCGACTTTCGATCCATGATGATCACCTCGCGCACATCTTTCCCCTCTCCGCCACGGATCGTGTAGGTGAGGGGGACATCGACGATTTGAAAAGCCGAGAAGATCTGGCGCACCTCCGGGCGGTCGTTCAGTGAGAGCACGAAACGACCATCGATCTCGGCCAGATGTTTTGCCATGGCGGGAAAGTCCGAGCGCGCGAACACACGCTGACCATAGTCGGTTTCGTTCCCATAGTAAGGCGGATCGAGATAGAACAATGTACCTGTCCGATCGTACTTGGTGATGAATTCCCGCCAGTCCAGGTTCTCAATGATAACCCCGGAGAGCCTCTCGTGAACGTCCTCCAGCACGGATCCGAGACGGCTCACGTTGAACCGCGCTCCACCAGTCGTATCAACTCCGAAGCTGCGGCCTGCGACCTTGCCGCCGAAGGCGAGCCGCTGCAGGTACAGAAAGCGGGCGGCTCGCTCGAGGTCGGTCAGGGTTGAAGGATCGCACGCCAGGAGCCGCTCGAATTCGCGACGCGACGTAATCTGATATTTCAGCGTCTCCATGAATTGCGGATAGTGGCGTTGCAGAATCCGAAACAGCGTAGTGA
>NZ_JBFUKO010000756.1:0-2361 GCF_056400805.1 Aminobacter sp. P4_H6_2 | reverse complement strand
CATCGTGATACTCGGCGCTGCACACCTGGTTAGGAACTGGGAAGGCCAGCCTGCGACAGCATTTCAAGGAACCTCGAGTGATGCAAATCCTTGACATAGCGCGGCACAAAGCCAGGACAGACATTGCCAAGGTTGAGATGCGGAAGCTGCGAAAGGCAGTGATGGATGGCCCGGGAGGCCTCTGCCTTGTTGCCCGTTGCAGATGCTGCCGCAGCCCAATATAGGGCACCCCGAACGAACCCTGGCTTAGTCCGAACCACCTTGCGGGCGACTTCAAGCGCCCGTTGATCGTCTTCGCCGGCGAACCGCGCCATTACCACGCTATGGTGTCGCCAGAAGTCGATAACGTCATGCGTTCCGAGGCGTATCGCTTCGTTGGCCTCGTGTAGCGCTTTATTGACCTGTCCGCTCAAGGCAAAAAGCATTGCAAGGTCGCCGTGACCACTGGGGTAGCTTGGGTTGACGCTGATGGCATGCCGACATTCGGTGATCGCATCTTCGATACGGCCAGAGCTCTCGAGCGCGAATGACAAAACGCACCGGGCAATTTCATCGTCCGGCACGGCCCTCACCGAGGCTTCCGCAAGTGCGAGCGCATACTCGATTTGCCCAGGCTCCCGAGGCAGTGCTCCAAAAGCTATCCCCATTGAAGTTATGATCGAGAGTGTCCGCTGCGCGCGCGCGTTGTCGTGACTTAGCGAAAGAGCTTTCTCGGCGAGCTCCAAGCCTACCAACAGCGAGTCCCGCGTCATCTCGAAATATTTCATGAGAGCTTCGTTCACCAGCCTGCGCACTTCAGGGGGGCCGGGTGGGCTCTTGTCGCGGACCTTCCAGTTCGTCAGCTGAAGTTCGAGGGTGACGGCAAGCACGACCGACTGTGCTATGTGGTCCTGGAACTGAAGTGCGCTCTCAGAGTGGCCATCAAACTTCTGGGCCCAGACGTTCTGACCGCTGGCGGCATCGACAAGCTGGACATTCACCCTCAGTTCGTCGCCAGATCGCTGAATGCTGCCGCTCATCACGTAGCGCGAGCGCAGCATTCCTGGCGCTTTGGCTTCATCGCCTGCGCCATTCTTCTCCAGGGCCGGCAACCTGGAGAGTACGACATAGTCGGCCACCTCGGACAAAGCCGTGGTGATGTCCTGGACGAGCCCTCTGGCAAAAAAGTCGTCGCCTCGCTTTCCCGTCAGGTTGACGATGTCGGCGACGCTGATCGACGGGCGCTCGACGCGCTGGCCGGTCGGAACACTGGGTGGCTGCGGATTGGACGCGTTACCGCCGGCCGACAGAGACTGCCATAGTGCTTGTGTCTCGGGGCTGACCGTGACGCCGAACTCCTTCTTCAGAACGTCCTTGCAAGCCTCAAATGTCCGCATGGCCCTGTGTCGTTGGCCGCACGCAACAAGCAGTTCTATCTTCAGCCGATAGGACGCCTCCCGCGTCGGTTCCATGGCCAGAAGCCGATCCGCAATGACGAGCCCAGTTTCCGTGTCGACCAGACGGGCAAGCTTCTCAAACGACTCAAGTGCGCGGCTCAGGAGCCGGTCGCGTTCCGCTGCGGCCCAATCATCGAAAGCATTGCTGCCCAGATAAAGTCCATCGAGGAACGGTCCGGTGTAATGGCTCAGTGCCGTTTCGAGTTCCAGCGAAGAGCGGGCCAAAAGCCCTGATTCAAATTCCTCTACGTCAACGCGAACTTTGTCCGGCCTGAGCCCGATTAAATCCTTCCGAAAATGGATGAGATCCACACCTGCTCGCGAGAAATCCCGGCGCAGAACGCTAAGCGTTTGTCGTAGGCTGTTTCGTGAGTGGTCGCTGTCGCTATCGCTCCATAGCAAGTCGGCCAGTCTTTCCCTCGTCGCCGTCATGCCAGGGCACCGGGCCAGATAGGCAATGATTGCGGGTCCCCGCTTTCCGGTCAGCCAGAGCGAGCCAACAGGCTCCCAATCAATTCGGAAGCCGCCGAAGAGCGAGATTTTGTTTGCAGTGGCGCTGTCTTCACCTGGCATTTGCCCAATAGCTTCCCACCAGCCCAAATCCTAACTCAAAACTAACGCCCCGCAAACCAACGGCCCGTGCATTCAAGCGCTGTCGTGACGGAGGATCAATTAGAAATCGCTAAAAGCCATCTGAGCAAGATGAGGGCCTGTGTCAAAGCTGCAAGCCAATCTGCTGCTTCTGCTTGCCGCCGCTTTGTGGGGCTTTGGCAACGTCGCGCAAAAGACCGTGCTTATCCATCTCGATGCTTTGAGTGCGGTCGGCTTGCGTTGCCTGATCGGCGGGCTGCTGGTGCTGCCCTTTGTCCTGACCGAACGGCGCGCGCCCGCCGGGCCGGGTCATTTTTCGAGCCTCGCCAAGGTG
>NZ_JBFUKO010000755.1:0-2362 GCF_056400805.1 Aminobacter sp. P4_H6_2 | reverse complement strand
GTGTCAAACGGCCCTTTAATTGCGGGCAGTTGTCAACCCGATTTCGCACTGCCATCGCCGGGGTCATGGTCCTTTCCGAGGTCGAGTGCCTCATGATGTTGTTCGGGTCGGGCGCCTCAACGTTTCCAACGAGATGCAGATGAACTGCTGTCAGCCGTTTGACCGAGGTCGCCGCAACCACCGTCCCGGCGGGGACATCACGAGTTCCGCGTTGATGGCGGCCCGAGAACTCGTTTGGGGGAAGTCGACTAAGCTATCTTTTCGTTACCCCACTCGAAGCTGGTGCCGTCAACCCAAATGCAATGTAGCAAAACGGCGATCTTCCGTGCGACCGCCACCTTTGCCTTCTTCAAGCCGATCCGCCTCGACAGACGCATTCCCCAAGCCTTCAGCGAGGACCATTTCTTGGTCCGGTGCAGGAGCACGCTGGCCGCCTCATACAGATAGGTTCGCAGCAGTCGATCTCCCCAGCGTGAGACGCGGCCATTGATATCCGTTTCACCGGACTGCTTTCGTCGCGGCGTCAGGCCAAGATAGGCACCAACGTTGGCGGCCGAGCGAAAGCGCGCGGGATCGTCGATCGTGTGGCGGAAGGTGAGCGCGGTCACCACGCCGATGCCGGGGACCGTCATCAGTCGGCGTGTGGTTTCGTCTTCATGAGCGAGATGCCGGACCTGCCGATCGAGCTTCTCCTGTTCACAGCAGACCTGCTCGTGGACAGACAGAAGCGCGTGAAGCAAAGACCAAAGCGGATGTCCGTCAGCAACCAATTCCCACACCTTTCGCCGGAACTGTGACCCAATCGATCGGCTGAACTGCAGCCCGTATTCCTTCAGCATGGATCGTGTTTGGTTTTCGAGATCGCGCCGGATCTCGATAAGTCTTGACCGTGCGACGAGCATGGATCGGGCAGCCTGACTCTCTGCGCTCTTGACCTTCACTTCGCGATACCAACCGACGCGCACTAACTCGGCCAAGCCGCGGGCATCGTTCTCGTCGCTCTTGTTCATTCGGACGGAAAGCGCGGCCTTTGCATGTCGAGCGTCAATGCAGACGACCGGCAACCCGACTCTTTTCAATTCGTGCCAGAGCCAGCTGGACATGGCGCCGGTCTCAAATCCGATGCGCTCGGCGTGAGGCGCATGCTTACGCAGCAGCTCCGTCAGCGCTCCCGGATCGGACTTCGCTTTTCCCTGGAAGACTGCCTTTCCAGTATCGTCGACCACGCAGATGCTGGTCTCCCTCTGCGACACATCCATTCCGACATATTGCTTCACCGCGGCCTCCTCTGTTCGAGCTTTGACGGCTTCTGCCGTCGACCAAGTCTTCGTTCAAAGGCGCAGCGACAGCAATTACGTCATCGTTACCAAAACTGACCCCTGATCGGTGTCCAATTTTGACCCCTCTATGTGGGCGAGCGCGGATCGGCTTGGCGGAAGTGGGCCGATCAGGCGCGGTTCTTGAAGCGCCAGGACCCGTTTCCGGTCTCGATGATCTCGCAGTGATGCGTCCACCGGGGATTGGCGGATATGTATCCAGGCCGGTGTCCTTTGGCCTGACCAATTAAGAGCCCCGTACCACCCTGAAAAGAGCGGTTTTTCTGGGCTCGCCCGCAAAGAACAGACGGAACTGGGGATACTTTGATGCGTTGGGGGCGCGAAGGGGACTGATAAAGTGGCTGATGAACCCGACGAGCCGGAGCGCGCAGAAAACGTTTTGATCCAGCGCTTGATGAGAGAAACCAACGTTAGCGAAGCGCAGGCCATCGCTTTTATTGGATATGCGTGGCCGTCGCTTTTAAGGGAAGCCAAGCTTCTACAGAAAAAACGCTAGCCAGATGCTGGTAGGCGTCCAGAGTCGCGAGCAATCATGCAGACCCGCACATGGCGGTTTCACATTTGCAAGGCCCCCTCGTCCACGGCACGCCGCCTTATAACCGGGCGGCTCACATGCCCGTCGATTGCCGACGAGAAACGAGCGCGCGTCTATGCTGCGTCGGCCGCATCATCCGAGCCTTGTAGGCGAGCCAACATCATATCGATCATTTCTTCGGGGAACGGTTGGTCCGGGCATAGCGCGCTCGCTAATTCATAGGCCATATGACGAAGCTTTTCCGGTTCACGCTCATTCCCCGACGCGTTGCGCAGGGCACTTTGCAAGATGTCAAAGTCGAAGGCAGATACCTTGGTGTTGAGAGCGTCGGCCATAGCTTGCTACCCTTGAGCGGAAGCGCAATTGCGCGGTTCCTTCGGCGGAACTTCGCGAGTAGCACATGGAAAACGTGCCGTCTGTTCTTAATAGAACAGTCTATTTTTCTGTTCGGCTTCTCAGATGGGGATTGTCGTGGAGCACAACGTTGAGC
>NZ_JBFUKO010000754.1:0-2363 GCF_056400805.1 Aminobacter sp. P4_H6_2 | reverse complement strand
GCCTAGCGATGTTCCCGCACGTCAAGACGCACAAGAGCATCTATCTGGCGCAACAGCAGCTGGCTTTGGGCGCGCGCGGCATCACCGCGTCCAAGCCGAGCGAAGCGCTGGTCTTTGTCGAGGCGGGCATCCCCTCGATCATCCTCGCCTATCCCATCGTCAGCGCGGAATCTCTCGACCGCCTGCTGCCGGCTGTGAAGGCGCATGGCACCGAGTTGCGCACCATTGTCGCAAGCGTAACAGGCGTCGAGGCGCTGTCCGCCGCCGTCATTCGCCACGGTGTCGAGCTGGGCGTCTTCCTCAAGGTCGATGTCGGCCTCGGCCGTGTCGGCCTGAAGCCAAATGACCCGGCGGCACTCGCCGTCTGCGCAAAGATCGTCGCCGCCGAAGGCCTGCGTTTCGCCGGCCTGCTCTCGCATGCCGGCCACTCCTACGCCGCCGCCGATGGCGACGCCATTGCAGCTGTCGCCCGCGATGAGGCAGCGGCCTTGTCCGGCCTCGCTGCCGAACTGAAAAGCCGGGGAATGGAGGTTGCCTGCATTTCAGTCGGGGCAACGCCCACATGTGTCGGCGCGCCGCTTCAGGCGGTCGACTGCATCCGGCCAGGCAACTACGTCTTTCTCGACGGCACGGCACTTAGGCTTGGCATCTGCACCGCCGACGATCTGGCTCTGTCGGTCGTCGCCCGGGTCGTTGCCTCAAACGACAAACATTTCATCATCGATGCGGGCTCGAAGAGCATGAGCTCCGACCGTGGTGCGCATGGCATGGGCGGCGCCGGCTTCGGTATCGTGGTTTCGGCGGACGGCGACGCTGACGCTGGTGTGTGGACGCTTGAGCGAATGTCCGAAGAACATGGCTTCGTGCCATTGTCGGGACGCACCTTGCCGCTCGGCAGCCGGGTGCGTGTTTTCCCCAATCATTCCTGCGCCTCGATCGCCAATTTCGACCGCTTCACGCTGCGCCGCGAACATGGTGAGGCGCTGACGCTGGCGGTCGACGCCCGCAGCTGCCAAACCTGACGGCATGCTGCCCCATGAGTGGCGATAGATGCCGGGATGCGAACCGTGCCAGTATCGGCGCGCGCGGCCTAGCTGCAGAGGCAGGTCGAGGCGAGTTCCGTCGAATCATTTCCGGCATCGTCGCAAAGTCCAGCCATGTCCGTTACTCAGGGGCTGAGTGATCCAGGTGGCCGGTCAGGGCGCCGAGACGCGATGGAACCCCAGTGAGTTTTGGGGGCGGGCCTAGTACTCGCCCGCACCATCCACTGGCACGTCATAGAGGGCCAACTCATCATCCGTAGGGCGCTGGAACAGGTCCGACCATCTAACAAGTGCCTCACGCGGGATATCAAACGTGCCAGCTGGAAGCTTGGCGTTGCGCTGCGAAAGCCGACACCAAAGTTCGTCAATCGGAACGTCAAGGAAATACAAGACAACCCGCGCACCAACCCCACGAGCGCTAGTGCGGCAAATGTCCCGTTCCTCCTTCGACCAGACCCCCCAGTCGACAACGACGTTGCAGCCGAGCTTCAGGGCACGGATGGCAATCTCCCATTGCAGGCTCTCGACCCTGCTTCGGCATGGGCCGGTCTCCGCTTCCGGGGTGAAGATGCCGGGGTAGAGTTTGTGCATCCACTCGTCGCCCGTAAGGCGAAGCGCAGACGTCTCTTGTTCAATCCTCTTCGCAAGCGTCGTCTTACCCGAACCGGGAAGGCCGCACGTGAGGTAAAGCGTGGGCATGGGGAACCTTTGGCAATAGTTTGCCATCCTCGAACAGCCGCAGCGCGTAGCGGGGCGATTTGTCCCGCGTCGGGATAGCTTTGACCGAACAGAGCTACGAAGCGTGGTACGCAACGCTTGTCGCCACCCCATCAAGCCACTGATTCTATGGTATTATTAAAGTAAATGGTGGAGCCAAGCGGGATCGAACCGCTGACCTCCTGCATGCCATGCAGGCGCTCTCCCAGCTGAGCTATGGCCCCACACCGGCCTAGGCCGGGTGCCGTTTCCGGCAAAGGTCGGCGCGAATTTGTCGTCCGCGCCGGTGTTGTTGGCGGCTTCTAGCGCCGCATTCGACCATTGGCAAGCCTTGATCGAAACCTTTTTTTGGTTTGCCGAAAGGGCGTGTCAGATCTCGTCGTCGTCGTCGCCGACGCCGATCATGTCGGAGACGTCGTCATCGTCTTCTTCTTCCTCGGCAAGGAAGGTGTCGTCGTCATCGTCGCCCAGATCGACRTCGTCATCGTCGAGATCCGGCAGGTCGTCGGCAGCCTTGGACTCTTCGTCGGCGTCCTCCAGGGAAACCACCTCAGGAGTATCCTCTTCGGCGTCGAGCTCCTTGGTCTCGACTTCCTCTTCTTC
>NZ_JBFUKO010000753.1:0-2374 GCF_056400805.1 Aminobacter sp. P4_H6_2 | reverse complement strand
TGCCTGTCGCCCCCAGAAGCGTGGCGAGCAAAAAGGCGGTTCGGCGCGTCCAGGCGCGAAAACCGGATAGACCGGCGTCATGTGATTTGAGCATCGGCAGTCTCCTCTGATGGTTCGGCCCCTCGTGGCCAGGCGCTTTTTTGCGCCATCTTTCCCGTCCCGGCTTCTTTCGACCGTTGACTTGGATGAACAAATGGTATCCACATATCGAAATCGCACAAGCGTTATTTTAGTAACATTTTTGGGGGCGACGATGCGAGAATCCATAGTCCGCCTTGAGGAGGCGGCGAAGGCCTTCGCTACGCCTGAAGGCCAGACCATCGTCGCGCTCGACGGCATCGATCTCGATGTCCGGCGTAACGAATTCCTGACGCTGCTGGGGCCATCGGGGTGTGGAAAAACCACTCTTCTGCAGGCGATCAGCGGCCTTGTGGAACTCGATTCCGGCCGCATCCTGATCGATGGCGATAACATGACCGACCGGCCGCCCTATCGCCGTCCAGTCAACACTGTGTTCCAGAACTACGCGCTCTTCCCGCATATGACCGTGGGGGGAAACACCGGATATGCCCTGGAAGTCGCTGGCGTCGCTAGGCCCGAACGAGCAAAGCGTGTAGCCGAAGCGCTTGCCATGGTCGGCCTAGAGGGGCTCGAAAACCGCAAGCCGCGCCAGCTTTCCGGCGGCCAGCAGCAGCGCGTGGCGCTTGCCCGCGCTATCATCGCCCGCCCGAAACTTCTCCTGCTCGACGAGCCGCTGTCGGCCCTCGACAAGAACCTGCGTCAGGCCATGCAGATCGAATTGAAGACGCTGCAGAACGAGCTCGGCATCTCCTTTATCTTCGTCACGCATGACCAGCAGGAAGCGCTGACCATGTCGGATCGCGTCGCCGTGCTCTCGGGCGGGCGTATCCAGCAACTCGATACGCCGCGCGCCATTTACGACCAGCCGAAGAATGGCTTCGTCGCCACCTTCGTCGGCGCCAGCAACCTTTTCGCGGGCGAAGCCGGCGGCGGCCAGCTGGTGACGCCGGATGGCATCGCCATTTCGCACGGCCGGCCCGGCGCCACCGGCGCGGTGACAGCGCTCATCCGCCCGGAACAGTTCTTCCTCGCGGAGGCCGGCAACGACGCGCCGGGCCTCGATATCGATCTCGAGCAGATCGTCTTCGTCGGCTCGACCTTCGAACTCTTCGGCCGCACGGCGACGGGCCGACGCGTCATCGCGGAAATCCCGGCGGCGCGTCGCAAACTCGTCGGCGAGGTCGAGCAGACGCGCCATGCCCGCCTCGCCTACGATCCGGCGGCCGTGCATCTCATTCCGGCGGAGGCCGCCTGACATGTCGTCGATCGCCTTTCGCCGCCGCGCCCAGCTTGCCGTCCTGCTCGGACCTGTCTCGCTGTTCCTGGCAGTCTTCTTCCTCGGCCCGCTCTCCATCATGATCGTGACGAGCTTCCTCGCGCCCGGCCTCTATGGCGGCGTGGAATGGAGCTGGTATCCGCATAATTACGGCCGCATTCTCGGCTTTGCCGATCCGATGTTCGAGGATTTCGACCCGGTCTACATAGCAATCTTCCTGCGCTCGATCCGGATCGCCGCGCTGACCGTGATCGCAACGCTCCTCGTCTGCTATCCGGCCGCCTTCTGCATCAGCCGCCTTTCCGAGCGCTGGAAGAATTTCTGCCTCTTCCTCATCACGCTCCCCTTCTTCGCCAGCCTCATCGTGCGGCTCTTCGTCTGGGTGCTCATCCTGCGCCAGACCGGCCTTGCCAACGACGTGCTCCTGAAGACCGGCCTCATAGCCCAGCCGCTCGATCTCATCTATACGGAAGGCGCGATCATCCTTGGCATGGTCTATGTCTTTATTCCCTTCATGTTCATGCCGGTCTATGCGAGCGTCGAAAAACTCGACTGGACCTTGGTACGCGCCTCACTCGATCTCGGCGCGGGGCCGATCCGCACCTTCTGGCGCATCATCCTGCCGCTAACGGCGCCCGGCATTGCCGGTGGGGCGGTCATCGTCTTCATTCCCGCGCTCGGCAACTTCATCGTCCCGACCATTCTCGGCGGCGCGAAGGTGATGATGCTCGGCAATCTCATCGAGCAGCAATTCCTTGCCGCGCGCAACTGGCCCTTCGGCTCGGCGCTCGCGATGATGGTGATGAGCGTGATGCTGGTGCTGCTCTTCGTCTCCGTGGTCGTTTCCGGCCGCCACGGCCTAAACGCGACCGGGCGCTAGGAGGATGCCCATGAAGATTTTCGCCATCCTCGGCCGCGGCAGCCTCCTTGCCTATACCGCCCTGTTCTTCGCCTTCATCTATATCCCGCTGGCGCTGATCGCGGTGTATTCGTTCAACGCGAACCCGGTCAACATGA
>NZ_JBFUKO010000752.1:0-2386 GCF_056400805.1 Aminobacter sp. P4_H6_2 | reverse complement strand
GGCCATCGAGAACATGCGCGGGATGGGCTGGGAAGGCGACCTCGAAGCCATGCGGACGGATTTGGATTAAGCCGGGATGGGCATCCTGGTCGATAGTTCCGTATGGATTGATAACCTTCGGAGCAAGGATGCACCGCAAGTCAGAAAGCTCCGAGCCATCGAGCGACCACAATCGATCATTGTTGGTGACCTGGTGCTAGTCGAAGTTCTGCGCGGCGCGCATGACGAGAGGCACGCCAAGCGCCTGGAAGCTGAAATGCGGCAGTTCGAGACGGTTTCATTGTGCAACGTGGAACTGGCGCCGCTTGTCGCAGCCAATGACCGACTCCTCAGGTCGAAAGGTGTGACCGTCAGAAAGCTAGTCGATCTCGTCATTGCCACATTCTGTATCGAGCATGATCACAGACTTCTGCATAGTGACCGCGACTTTACGGCAATGAGGCCTTACCTGAACCTGCAGCTCTATTGAGCCTCAGCCCCGCCTCAGCGCCGTCACTTCGATCTCGATCTTCATCTCGGGCTTGTTGAGCTGGCATACGATCATCGTTGCCGCCGGGCGGATATCGCCAAACGTCTCGCCGAGGATCGGGAACACCAAGTCCACATAGGCCCGGTCGGTGATGTAATAGTGCGCCCGCACCACGTCAGTCATGTCGAAGCCGCCGTCGGACAGTGCCTTGGCGATGGTGGCGAGGCAGTTGCGCGTCTGCGCCTCGACGCTCTCCGGCATGGTCATGGTCGCATAATCGTAGCCGGTGGTGCCGGAGACGAAGCACCACTCGCCCTGCACGACCGCGCGCGAATAGCCGGCGGTCTTTTCGAAGGGCGATCCGGTGGAAATCAGCTTGCGCATATGGTCTTTTCCTTATTGCGGTGGGGTCAGCGCCTTGGTCATGGCGTCCTTGACCTCGGCTGGCCATTCGGCGAGCGCGGGCCAGGTTTTTGGCTCGGGTGTGTCGCCTTGCTGGGCAAAATAGAGCTTCTTGCCGGTGACATCGACGCCGATGAAGGCGTCGGCGCTGCCGCAGGCATGCGGCACGCAACCGCTGACAAACAGGATGCCGGATGCGGTCTTTTCGGGCTCGCCAGCCACCGACAGGCCAAGCGCCACTTGTTCAAGGTCGTCGCCGAGCAGCTTCTGGGCGGCGGCGTAGAGTTCGGCATTGTCAAAGAAATCTGATGGATAGGTGATCTTGTCAGCGACAATGTCGGCCCAGCCAGTACCTGGCTGCGGCACGAAGCTCAACTGGCCTGCCACCTTCAGCCCATCCTGCGGTGACCAGATGCGCACGGGCTCACTGGCGCCCGGCCTGAGGTAAGGCACGAAAAACAGCGTATCGCCGGTGGCCGCGGCCGGCGGCGTGCCGCATTCGCCGTCGCCGACGACGGTCGACTGGATGCCGGCGTCGGTCTTCCAGGCGAGCACGGTCTCGGGACCGCAGGCATTGCCGCCGTCGCCGATGTCGAAGATGGCGACCTTGGTGCCGTTGAGGTCGACGGTGCGCTCGTAATAGGCAACGTAGTTGCGCGCCAGCTCCTTACCCTCATAGGCAAGGATCTTGTCGAGTTCCGGCGTCTCGGTGATGGTGAAATTGCCACCTTCAAACGGGATTGTCTGCGGTTCGCTCTGCTGGGCCAGGGCCGACGAGGAGGCGGTCAACGCCAGCGCGAATGCTGCGAGGAGGGCGGAAGATTTCATTGTCTGCTCCTGGAGACCGACTTGCGATGTCACGGAACAGCTCGAATATCTGGCGCTCCGAATCTCGAGGCGCGACAATGCCATGGCACAGTGGACCTGTCAGCCGAAGCCTGTTGCTCCAGCAAAAAGCCCCACCGCGATTTCAATCGGGACGGGGCTTTGAGTATTTCAGCTTATTAGGTGTCGAGCCTCAGGCCCAGGGGCGGCTCTCGGCGACCTTCTTTTCGTAGGTGTCGATCGACTTCGCCTTCTCCATGGTCAGGCCGATATCGTCGAGACCGTTGAGCAGGCAGTGGCGACGGAAATCGTCGAGGTCGAAGGCAACCACGCCGCCGTCGGGGCCACGGATTTCCTTGGCTTCGAGATCGACCGAAACCGTGGCGTTGGCGCCGCGCGAGGCGTCGTCCATCAGCTTGTCGAGGTCTTCCTGGCTGACGGTGATCGGCAGGATGCCGTTCTTGAAGCAGTTGTTGTAGAAAATGTCGGCAAACGACGTCGAAATCACGCAGCGGATGCCGAAGTCGAGCAGCGCCCAGGGCGCATGCTCACGCGACGAGCCGCAGCCGAAATTGTCGCCGGCAACGAGGATCTGCGCCTTGCGGTAGGCCGGCTTGTTGAGCACGAAATCGGGGTTTTCCGAACCGTCCTCATTGTAGCGCATTTCGGCGAAAAGCCCGACACCAAGGC
>NZ_JBFUKO010000751.1:0-2387 GCF_056400805.1 Aminobacter sp. P4_H6_2 | reverse complement strand
CGGCTTGATCGCAAGGACCGGATCGCTGGACGCCTCGTAGCTGATCAGTTGCCGGGAAATGGCTCGCATGAGATTTTGCGTCGCAACCATGYCGGTAAGGGCAGGGTCCATGTGATCCGGCTCACCCGTGGCAAGGATGCGCAGCGTGCCACCCTTCTGTGGTTCTTGCGCCTGAACGCTACCTGCTGCGATCGCACCCGTAAGAACCGCTATGGTCCACAGCCGCATCGAATTATTCCTAACGCGCATACGCTCCTCCTCCTTGAGCACTAGCATCAAGAGCACGTTAGGTGAAAAATTGTACTTTTGCAAAAAAATTATAGTGACACAATAATTATTGCACGATAATCAAAGCACATCTCCTTGGGCGCGTGTGTGCATGCCCACCCCCTGGCCGTCGTTGCGGCAAGAAGAGCGGCATGTAGCCGGCACGCGAGGAGCTTCCGGAAATGCCACACAACCTGTAGTAAAACCATTGGAGCCACGCATGACTGAGGTCTCGACTAGCGAGCTATGGCGGCTGTCAGCTGAAGAAGTAGCGATCGGCGTGAAGTCGAGAGCCTTCTCCGCGCGAGAGGTGACTGCATCCGCGATCAAACGTATGGAGGCCGTGAATCCCAGAATTAATGCGGTTGTAGCCCACGACCCGGAACGATCTTTTGAGGCCGCGGATCGTATCGATGCGATGGTTGCCGTCGGCAAAGACCCGGGTTGCTTGGCCGGCGTTCCCGTGACGATCAAGGCCGGAATCGATCAGGTCGGGTACCCGACAACCATGGGAGTAACCTCTCACAAGGAGCACTACCCATCTGCGAACGGGACGGTCGTTGACAATTTCGAACGTGCCGGCGCCATTCCGATAGGTCGATCGAACATGCCTTCCTATGGGCTGCGATGGTTCACCGGGAACCTGCTCCATGGCGAGACTTTCAATCCCTTTGACCGCTCTCTAACTCCTGGCGGCTCATCAGGAGGCGCGAGCGCCGCACTGGCGGTGGGTATCGGTGCGATTGCGCATGGAACCGATATCGGAGGCTCGATCCGCTATCCCGCGTATGCATGCGGCGTACATGGACTAAGACCAAGTTTTGGAAGGGTGGCGAACTACAATCCTTCGTTGCCGGAACGATCTATTGGCGGCCACCTTATGACGGTTTCCGGCCCGCTGGCGCGAACGGTTGGCGATTTGAGACTGGCATTGGAAGCCATGGCGCAGGAGGACGTTCGTGATCCGTGGTGGGTGCCTGCGCCGCTGCTGGGGCGCCCACTTCCCAAACGTGTTGCGCTGTGCGTGGCGCCTGACGGCCTGCAAACTGAACAGCCGGTCATTGACGCCTTGTTTGATGCGGCTGACCGATTGCGTGACGCTGGATGGACAGTCGAGCAAGTGACGCAGACTCCTCCGTTGCGTGACGCCGCGAAGATGCAAGTAAAACTCTGGCTCGGTGACGACTATGAGGCGATGGTCAGGACCGCCGAGGTCGAGGGCGATCCGGGAGCGCTGACGATGCTGAAAGGACAGCGGGAGGCTGTTCGCGATCTCACCTTGGCGGGTTTCGCCGAACTATTCAAAGTGAGAACGGACTATCTGCGCAGATGGCAATTGTTCTTCGAACGCTATCCCGTGCTGATGCTTCCAGTTTCGGCGCGTCTACCCTTCCCGAGTAATTTGGATATGGGCTCTGAAAGCGATTACCTGTCCGTCTGGGAAGCGCAGATTCCGCAGCTCGGTCTTCCCTTCATGGGCTTGCCTGGACTAGCAGTGGCCACTGGAATGCACGGACAGTCGCCTGTCGGTATCCAATTGACAGCGGCGAGATTCCGCGAGGATGTCCTTCTCGATGCTGCCGAGGACATTGCAAATCGAGGAACATCACTATCTCCAATCGACCCCGTTTAGGGGCGCTGGAGAGCCAGTGAGGGACTTGTAATTTGCAACCAGYGGCGCTCGCCCGCGTCCCAAAGCGCGCGCCGCGTGAACGCGTCGATCTGAAGCCCAGCATCCCTGTCGGGAAACGGACCGACATCATACGAGAATCAAAAAAGAGGGCGCAGCGCGCAAATTGCGTCTGCGCCCATGGAATAATTTAGCTTAGTACGTCAGTCGAAAGGCGATTATTTCAGCTTGAACGAATCCGCACTGCACGCGCCGAGTGTGTTGGGATCATATTTGCGCCAATCGTCGATGCTCAGCATGCCAACGCAACGGTCCCTTCGCCGATGGTATCGCTTGAATCTCTGATGGTTGCCCACCGAATTGGTTTGTCACAAAGGTTGCTACCTTTGTTCAGCGAGAAAAACGCGTCGGCGTTCAGCACCTGATAAACGTCTCCTCTGAATTTCGTATCAGGTTCACTGTCGCTTTTGCGCTCGCCCGAGTACTGCAG
>NZ_JBFUKO010000750.1:0-2387 GCF_056400805.1 Aminobacter sp. P4_H6_2 | reverse complement strand
CCGTGCGCTCTTCCAGATGAAGGATGCGGTCTCTTTCGCGCTTTCGCCACCGCCGATCCAGGGCCTTGGCACGTCCAACGGTTTCAGCTTCCGTCTACAGGATCGGTCGGGCCGTGGCCAGGTCGCCCTCGCCGCCGCCCGCGACCAGCTGCTCGCGGCTGCGGCAAAGAGTGAGGTCATCACCGGCGTGCGGGTTGAAGGCATGCCCGACGCAGCCCAGGTCAATCTCCTGATCGACCGCGAAAAGGCGAACACGTTCGGCGTTACCTTCGCCGATATCAATTCGACGATATCGGCCAATCTGGGCTCCGCTTACGTCAACGATTTCCCGAACGCCGGCAGGATGCAGCGGGTGACTGTGCAATCCGATTCCGGGCGCCGCATGCAGACCGAAGACCTGCTGAACCTCAACGTAYGAAACGCCAATGGCGGCATGGTGCCGCTGTCCTCTTTCGCCAGCGTTGAATGGCAAAAGGGAGCGGCCCAGGTCGTTGGGTACAACGGCTATCCTTCCGTGCGCATCAGCGGCCAGTCGGCACCTGGCCACTCATCGGGAGCTGCGATCGAGGAAATGGAGCGCCTGGTGAGTGAATTGCCAGCTGGCTTTGGTTATGAATGGACAGGTCAATCGCTCCAGGAAATCCAGTCCGGCTCGCAGGCTCCTGCTCTGATCGCGCTCAGCATCGTGTTTGTGTTCTTGCTGTTGGCAGCACTTTACGAGAGTTGGGCCATACCGGTTTCCGTGATCCTGGTGGTGCCGCTGGGCGTTCTAGGCTCGGTGCTAGCGGTGATGTATATGGGCATGCCGAACGACGTCTATTTCAAGGTCGGCCTGATCGCGATCATTGGGCTCTCCGCCAAGAATGCGATCCTGATCATCGAGTTCGCCAGGGACTTGCGCAAGGAGGGAATGTCGCTCATCGACGCGACGGTCGAGGCGGCCAAGCTCCGCTTCCGGCCGATCATCATGACGTCGCTGGCCTTCAGTCTGGGTGTTGTGCCGTTGGCCATCGCCACAGGCGCGAGCGCCGCCAGCCAGAACGCCATCGGCACCGGCGTGCTGGGCGGGATGATCTCAGCAACGATCCTTGCTGTCTTCTTCGTGCCGGTCTTCTTCGTCTTCATCATGAAGATGTTCGGGCGCAATAAACCTGAACAGCAGGCAAGCGCGGATGCGCCCGAGGGAACGCGGGTTCCGGCCGAATGAATGGTCTCGATGGAGGGGCGGCCRCAGCCCGGCCTGCCCCGCCGCGAGGATGCGGGCCTAAGGAGCGCTTGTTCCGCGCGGCYATTCATGTCGCGCTAGAAAATGGCTTTGGCAAAGTCACGCTGGATGCGGTTGCTCGACAGGCGGGCGTCAGCAAAGGCGGGCTGCTTCATCACTTCGCATCCAAGAAGGACTTGATCCGGGCGATGCTGAAACATTATGCCGATACGGCAACTGACCGGCATCTCGTGGATATCGACGTAGATCCCCTCGCCGTAGCCGCACTCGTCGCCGCTGCGGAAGACACGCTGCTGCTCGAGACGATCAGCTCAAAGTTCGATGTTGAAGGAGCCGAACCATCCGGTTCGGAGCAGCGAGCGGCACGGCTGGTTGTGGCAAGCGGGTTTGCCAACCGGCTTTGCCTGCGTGACTTTAGAGGCGACCGGGCCAGCGAATGTGGAAGCTAGTTGCCTGGACAGGCTTTGGGCAGAAGATAGCAGAGCGATAGGAAGCACCCGGACCCACTTGAACAAGCGAGTCCGAACGGCTTCAGACCGTTGGTTGCAGCCTGATGACTGTATACCACAGGGGCGCCCCGTGGGATCAGTCCATCGATCTGAGCGCCATCCTTAGCTTCCATCTGCTGCAGGGCACCCCTGGTTCCGTGCCTTCCCGCATCTGGAACATCGGCGGTAGCGGCGCGCGCGTCGGCAAATGGTGGAAAACCGCTGCGCGGCGTCTGAACCAGAAGCTTTCCTGTGTTTCTTCCACGCGAGATGAAGCTTTCCACTCGCCGAACGGCAGCACACTTCGATGCCATTCACTGGCGTAAATCCGAGCGGCGCCCCGCTGGCGATCAGTGCTGTCAGGTGCTCGCAGAGCGCTCCAACCTCCTTTTCAAGTGGCTTCGACAAAGACCTCTTGACAGCCGGCGTGAGTCAGCGGCTTTATTGTAAAGCGGTTTAGTAAAGCGATTTACAAACGTAGGGAGCGAGACAGGGTGGGCAGGGAGAAGGTTACAAGCCTGAAGGATGTCGCGGGTGTTGCGGGTGTTTCCGTAACCACCGTTTCGCGGCTCCTGAACGGTTCGCTTGACTTGACGCATGAAACCAAGAAGCGCATCGAAGATGCGATCCGCGATCTCAACTACCAGCCGAACCCGCATGCACGACGCTTAAGC
>NZ_JBFUKO010000749.1:0-2388 GCF_056400805.1 Aminobacter sp. P4_H6_2 | reverse complement strand
TGATGAACCTGCGCACGCTTGTGGAGAAAATGCCTGACGCCGATCTCCTGCGCGAGATGATCGACTTCGCCGCCGAGCGGCTGATGGAGTTGGAGGTGGGCGCCTCCACTGGCGCCCCGCCTATGGCGAGAAGAGCCCGCTGCGGACGGCCCAGCGCAACGGCTACCGCGGCCGGGACTGGGAGACGCGCCGGTACGGTCGAGCTGCGCATCCCCAAGCTCAGGAAAGGCAGCTACTTCCCGGGCTTCCTGGAGCCCTGGCGCATGGCGGAGAAGGCGCTCACCGCCGTCATCCAGGAAGCCTATGTCCAGGGCATCTCGACGCGCTCGGTCGAGGATCTCGTCAAGGCCATGGGCATGAGCTGCATCTCGAAGAGCCAGCTCTCGCGGCTGTGCGAGGAGATCGACGGCAAGGTGAAGGCCTTCCTTGAACGGCCGATCGAAGACGACTGGCCGTATCTGTGGATCGACGCCACCTATCTGAAGGTGCGCCGCGGCGGGCGCATCGTCTCCGTCGTTGTCATCATCGCCGTCGGCGTCTACACGGACGGCCGGCGCGAGGTTCTGGGCATGGAGATCGGCATGTCGGAAGCCGATCTGGACGGAGTTCCTGCGCAAGCTGACACGCCGCAGCCTGCGCGGCGTCAAGCTCGTCGTCTCCGACGCCCATGAGGGCCTCAAGGCCGCCGTCACCAAGGTTCTGTCGGCGACATGGCAACGCTGCCGCACTTCATGCGCAACGTTCTCGCCCATGCCGGAAAGAGCGGCCGTCGTGTAGTCTCGGCCTTCATCGCCACCGCCTTCGCCCAGGAACCGCAGAGGCGGCGAGCGTGCAATGGCGTGCGGTGTCGRATCAGATCCGACCGAAGGTGCCGAAGCTCGCCACCATCATGGACGAGGCCGGAAACGACGTGCTGGCTTACATGACTTTCCCGTAGGAACACCGGGCCAAGCTCCACTCGATGAATCCGATCGAGCGTCTCAACSGCGAGATCAAGCGGCGCACCGAGGTGGTCGGAATCTTTCCCAACGACGACGCCATCATGTGTCTCGTCGGCGCTCTACTGCTCGAGCAGAACGATGAATGGGCCGTGCAGCGCGCCAGATACATGACGCTGGAAACCATCAGCCATATCAGCGATGATCCTCACATTAGCTTGCCAGCCGTGGCACGCTGATCAGCGCAGCCCTGCCGGAGTGCACGGCGACCAATGCCGTCAGCTACACCACGCTACAGGACAGGATCCTTTCCCGACTACTCCGTCACCTAGTCTAGCGACAATTTGGCGCGAGACCAGCTGAGCCGTAACATCCATGAGGTGAATGAGCCGGCTCTGCCGCCCGGGATGACGCGGGCTCGATCTCGTCGCGATCGCATTGCTTTACGTAAGAAACTGATGTTACCTGCCTTAGCGTAATCAAGAGCGCGACCMGATGAAAAATGGTGAAGATGTAGCCATGCGGCGCGTACAAATGTGCCTGCTTGGAGCATTTGCGCTGATCGGACCTGACGGAAAGTACATTACGCCGAAAGCACAGAAAGCTCAGGCGCTTTTGGCTTTGGTTGCAACCTCCGAGCACGGGGTGCGAAGCCGGGTCTGGCTCTGCGATAAGCTCTGGAGCGACCGCGAGGCCGAACAGGCTTCGTCGAGCCTGCGACAAGCACTGACGCATATACGAAAGTGCCTGGGATCCCATGCTGACGTGATCGAGACGGACAGGACTTCGGTCCGTATTCGACTGGATCTCATTGAACTCGATCTTCTTGCCCTGACCGAGGGACGCTCTTCCCAGATGGAAGGTACCGCACTCCTGCGGGACTCCATCGATGCCGACTTCCTCGAAGGCATCGACGTTCGCGACCCCGAGTTCGAGGACTGGTTGACCACCGAAAGAAACTATTGGTGGCAGGCCCGCCAACACCTGCTTCAGACGAACAAGGCAAAACCTCAAATTGCTGCTTCGGAGAGCCCAAACGAGGCCGGGCACCCGGAACACGCGACGAATTCTCCGCCGCTCGATGGCCGCAAAGAAACGAGCGGAGCAGGTTTCGTTACTGGCAATGGCGTGGAACACGGCGAGACGAACGGTCTGGCCGAGGCCTCGCTCCATTTGATGCCGGAAAACTCGATCGCGGTTCTGCAGCTGGAGAATCTATCCGGCGAACCGCCTCATATCTGCCACGGCGTGACAGGTGACATCATTTCAAACCTGACCCGTTTCCATGACCTCCACGTCATCGCACAGCGATCTTCTTCGGTATTCCACGGGCTGAACCTGTCATCTCGAGAAATTGGGGCCCGGCTTGGGGTTCGCTATCTCGTTGATGGCGGCTATCAACGGATAGCAAACAGGGTTCGCATTCAGTTCCAGCTCATCGACTCTATGT
>NZ_JBFUKO010000748.1:0-2398 GCF_056400805.1 Aminobacter sp. P4_H6_2 | reverse complement strand
CCCTCGGACCGGTCGGCAGATCGGCCACCGAAGTCCGCTCCCGCCATTTGGCGACGGTCTTCTGGTTGATTCCGTAGCGTTTCGCCAGCGCCCTCAGGCTCTCTTGACTATGCTGTATCGCTCGACGGACCGCCTCTGTCGTCGTGGCGCTCCCATGAAGAACCTGGCCCATAGTGCATCCCCTGTTTCGGCCAACAAGGATGCCCCATCAAAGCCTGGGATCAAACATCTAGGCGCGCTTCCTCGACAGCGACATCAATGTCCACCCGAATCCCATGCGTTCCTTCATCCTTTCGACGCGATTGCCAAAAACAGCGCGGACGGGAGCATTCAGCTTCCAGGAGTTGACCAGCCGCATGATGCCTTTGCGTGCGATCGGCGACACCGTGAACAGGTGCAGCGGTTCGAATTCAGGCGCCAGGAGGTCAGCAAGTTCGTGCTGGTAGACCCAGCGGCGCAACTGGCCCGGGGCAGGCGGGGGAATTGCGTTGTATTTTTCGAGAACATGTCGGTTCTGTGTTGCCAGCATCAAATGTCCGCCAGGCCGCAGATGGCTGGAAAGCTTGCGGATGAAGGCCTGTTGATCGAAGACATGGGACAGGACCTCAAGGGTCACGATGACGTCGAACGTCGCTTTGCCAAAATCCAGGGCCATGAAATCGCCCGGTGTGAATGTCACATGCGGCCACCGCTTCGCTGCGCGGTTCAGCACATCGTCGGAAAGGTCAGTCGCCGTCACCTTGCCGTAGCGCGAAAGTGCGGGCGCGAACCAGCCGCTGCCGCAGCCGACGTCCAGTATGTCGAGGTTTTCTCGGCCGATATCGTCTATCCAGCCCAAGATGACTTCAGCTTGGCGGGCGCTGACTTCACTCATCTGGTGCTCGCGATTGTCGGCGTTCCATCCGTTCCAGAACGATGTCTGAAGCGCGATCGGCGCATCGCCCTCCGAAAAATTGTGCGGCGTTGGCATGGCTTTCCCCTCTCCTTCCCGTAGCTGGATTACAGGTTCGGCACTTGTCCCCACCCTAATATTCGAGCCAAACCAGCCTTCCTCGTCAACACAGCCATTCGGGTAGCGAGTAATACAACCTGGCAGTACCGCAATATTCGGTGAGTGCTCGACGGTACGCGGGAAGGCCGAATGAGCGCGGTGATCGTGACAAGGAGCGGGCGTTCACCGAACAGGAATTGCGGACCCTGCTCTATTCGGAGTGGCCGAAAGGCATGGAGCCTGAAGACCGGCAACAGATCGAAGATGTCCCTCGTATTTCGGCGCTGTCGGGGATGAGGCTTGCGGAGGTTATCATGCTGGGGTTCGAGGAAGTCCACGACGTATTTGACTTTCAGCAGGGCAAGACATGTCCGCTGCTCGCAAGGTTCCTGTTCGCCCGGACTTGGTCGAGAACGTTCGGCGACGTACCGAAAGCAAGGGACCGAATGCTGTTCCACGAAGGGGCCAGCCTACGCGACTCCGGCGACAGGCTAGGGAAGTGCTTCAACCGTTTTCGCAAGCACCTTGGCGTCGACGACATGCGGGCGGGCCAGCGCCGGTCGCTGGTGAACTTCCATTCGGCTACGCGTTGGTTCATCACTCAGGCGCGACACGCTGGCCACGCCGTCGAGACGGTCAAGGAGGTTGTTGGCCACGTACCGGGCAAGAAGGGCAGTGACGTCACGTTTGGCGCTTACACTGAGGGTGCGTCGGAAATCCAGTTGAGGGCTTGTGTCGAGGCGGTGAAATTGCCAGGGAGGGCCTAGGCACAATGGGCAAGGTCCATTGCTATGGCCTCAGGGCAGCCCCCAAGCCCGCCTGTGCTGCCGGTCGAGGTCGTTAGGATTTCGAGTAAGTCATCGGCCTCGTCGATCAGCAGCACTACTTCTGCTCTCGGCCTTCCTATAGCGCGGGAATGTGATTTGCATTGAGAACGGGCTTAAAAGTTGGGCGAGCCCGTCGGGCCGAAGGGGGTCAATTCTGGGAAGACCGTCTGCGTATACGGCGCTCCAATCCGCCCTTGAAGCTTAAGCTTAACCACCGGAATAAGGCCATTTGGCCGAAGCTCGTCGCCTACGGCGGTTGGTGCAGTAGCCAGCAAAGACCGTCAATGCCGACCGGTAAGCTGCTGATCATCGGCGGAAACAGCCACTACCCAGAAGACCGGCGGCTACTAGATGTTTGATCCCAGGCTTTGATGGGGCATCCTTGTTGGCCGAAACAGGGGATGCACTATGGGCCAGGTTCTTCATGGGAGCGCCACGACGACAGAGGCGGTCCGTCGAGCGATACAGCATAGTCAAGAGAGCCTGAGGGCGCTGGCGAAACGCTACGGAATCAACCAGAAGACCGTCGCCAAATGGCGGGAGCGGACTTCGGTGGCCGATCTGCCGACCGGTCCGAGGG
>NZ_JBFUKO010000747.1:0-2412 GCF_056400805.1 Aminobacter sp. P4_H6_2 | reverse complement strand
CACCTCAAGCGATCGCTGCCGGGCAGCCTCGCGGCAATAGCCGAGCATTTCCTCGGATGGGTCGAAGCCTTCGATAGCTATCCCGGCTTCCAGCATCGGAACGAAGAACCGGCCATTGCCGACGGCAGGCTCCAGCACCGGACCTGCGCAGCCTGAAAGACGTTCACGATAATATTCGATGTCGCCGAAAGAGCGACCTACCGGCTTGTCGAGATTGTAGACCCAGGAGGCAAGCGTTCCGTATCTGTTGTTCATGCGCGCGCGCCTCACCGACTTTCAGCAATTGTCACCGACCTTCGCGAGGTCAAGCATGATCCGCGCCATAAGACGGAATTGCTTGCCCAGTCCAGCCGCGAATTCTTCAGCTTGAGAGCTTTGCGCAGAACCTGTGGCGCAGATACCACGCCTCGCGCCGAGGAATACTGCGGCCGCCGCCTCTGATGTCAGGAACCGGCGAAAAACCCGCTCAATGCCTTGAGATCGACATTGCCGCCGCTGAGCACGATGCCGACGCGCTTTCCCGCGCAGTCGACAACACCATTGAGCGCCGCAGCAGCACCCAGGCAGCCTGTCGGCTCGACGATGACCTTCATGCGTTCGGCAAAGAAACGCATCGTCGACACCAGTTGCGCGTCGCTGACGGTGACGATGTCGTCCACGTTGGCCTGCAGGATCGGGAAATTGTGGTCGCCGATGAATGTCGTCAGGGCGCCATCGGCGATCGACTTCGGCGGTGCGATGCGAACCACCTCGCCCTTGTGCAGCGATTGCTGGCCATCGTTGCCGGCCTCCGGCTCGACGCCGATGACGCGGCAGCCCGGCGCCAACGCCTTRGCGCTGAGCGCGCAGCCGGCCAGCAGCCCGCCGCCACCCAGCGGCGCAATAAGGATATCGAGTGGCCCGACGTCCTCGATCAATTCGAGTGCCGCCGTGCCTTGGCCGGCGATGACGTCAGGATGATCAAAAGGTGGAATCATCGCCATGCCACGCTCATCGGAGATTCCGCGCGCGATCGCCTCGCGGTCATCCGTGTAGCGGTCGAAGAACACCACCTCCGCGCCATAGCCCCTGGTTGCCGCAACCTTGATCTCGGGCGCATCCTTGGGCATCACGATCACCGACGGTGCGCCAAGCAGCGTCGCCGCATAAGCGAGCGCCTGGGCATGGTTGCCGGACGAATAGGCGACGACGCCCTTGCGGCGCGCATCCGCATCGAGCGCGGAAACGGCGTTGTAGGCGCCTCGGAACTTGAACGCGCCGGCCCGCTGCAGGTTCTCGGCCTTGAAGAAGAGTTCGCCGCCCGCCATCGCATTGGCGGTGCGCGAGGTCAGTACAGGCGTGCGATGCGCCTCGCCTGATATGCGCGCCTGCGCGGCACGTACATCCTCGAAGGTGGGAATTCGCAACGTTGCAATCATTTGGGACCCCTGTGACATGCAGCCAATGTAGCTGCACAAGGGCTGCTGCTGAAGAGGCGTATTCGCTCGGGCAGACGCGGCTTGCGCTACCCGGGATGTACCGGCAAATCGCCTCGTGCCCAGCCTTCGGTGATCTCCGCCGAACGATCGACGAACTGCCCGGCCTCGATCGCCGCGCGGATGTCACTCATGAGCTGCTGATAGTAGGACAGGTTATTCCAGGTCAAAAGCATCGCGCCCAGCGACTCGCCCGACTTCACCAGATGATGCAGATAGGCGCGGGAGTAGGCGCGTGCGGCCGGGCAATCGCTTTCCTCATCGAGCGGACGCGGGTCGTCGGCATGGCGCGCGTTGCGCAGGTTGACCTTGCCGCGACGGGTATAGGCGAGGCCGTGGCGGCCGGCGCGGGTCGGCATGACGCAGTCGAACATGTCGATGCCGCGCGCCACCGATTTGATGATATCGTCGGGCGTGCCGACGCCCATCAGATAGCGCGGCTTTTCCGCAGGCAGTTCCGGGCAGGTGATGTCGAGCATATCGAGCATGACCGCCTGCGGCTCGCCGACCGCCAGACCGCCCACAGCATAGCCCTTGAGGTCGAGCCCCTTCAGCGCCTGGGCAGAGCGCACGCGCATGTCAGGGATGTCGCCGCCCTGGACGATACCGAACATCGCCTTGCCCGGCTGGTCGCCGAAGGCTGTCTTGCAGCGCTCGGCCCAACGTAGCGAAAGCTCCATTGCGCGCTCGATTTCCTTCGGCGTTGCGGGCAATGCGGTGCACTCGTCGAGCTGCATCTGGATGTCGGAATCGAGCAGTCCCTGGATCTCGATCGAGCGTTCCGGTGACATTTCGTAAGCAGCGCCATCGATGTGCGAGCGGAAGGTCACGCCCTTTTCGCTGAGTTTGCGCAGCTTGGACAGCGACATCACCTGGAAACCGCCGGAGTCGGTCAGGATCGGATACGGCCAGCGGGCGAATTCGTGCAGGCCGCCAA
>NZ_JBFUKO010000746.1:0-2417 GCF_056400805.1 Aminobacter sp. P4_H6_2 | reverse complement strand
ACCACTCCTGGCAGTGCCGCAGAGGATCAGCTTGTCGGTGTCGGCATAGTCGGACAAAAGTTCCGAACCGTTCGACGTGACCAGAAGCATGTCCTTGTTCTGCATGCCGTAGCCATAGCCGGTATCGTAGCAGAGCGGCTCGAAGCCGAGCACCATGTTCTCTTCCAGCTGCGCGTCGCTGCCCGGTTTGCCGAGCACTGGCGTCAGGCCGAGGTAGGGATCTTCGTGCAGGTGCAGGCCGATGCCGTGACCGACAAACGAGATCGGCGGCAAATTGAGCCTGGCGAGCTTGGCGATGAAGGCGTCGTAGATCTCGCGGCAGCTGGCGCCCGGCTTCACCTTCTCCATGATTTCGTATTTGCACTCGACCAGGTGCGCCCAGATCTTGTCGGCCATGGGCGGCGCCTCGCCGACGATTGCCGTGCGGCACACACCGGCCTGATAGCCGTTGATCACCGAGAAGATCTCGACACGGCAGACATCGCCGCGCTTCAGCACGCGCTCGGACGGCCCGACATTGGGCAGCACGCTGCGCTCGCCGGTGGCGACGATCAAAAGCTTGAAATGGTCGGCACCCAGCGAATAGACGTTGCGTGTCAGGTGCCCAGCGATATCCATTTCGGAGTCGCCGGCATCAACAACGGCCAGCGTGTCGGTGATCGCCTGGTCGGCGATGCGCGACAGCTTGCGCAGCAGGGCCACTTCTTCGGCCGTCTTGATCTGGCGCAGCCGCGCCAGGATCGGCTCGGCATGCTCGAAGCGCGCTCCCGGCATCGCCGCGATCAGGCGGGCGAAGTCTCCGGCCGGCAGATAGTCCATTTCGAGGCCGACGCGCGCCTTGGCAAGGCCTAGGCCCGACAGCTGGTCGGCAAGCACCAGCATCGGGTCGTCGGAGAACTCCGCCCAGATGCGCGTCGGCACGTTGGGCTTGTTCCGCTTGATGGTCGATGCCTCCATGTCCACGCCGAAGATCGCAGTGCGGCCGTCCCGGGTGACGATCGTCATCGCATGGCGGTGACGGATCAGCGGCTGCGACGGAACCACGAAGCCTGTGGTGTAGGCGAAGTTCTCAGGCGACGAGCAGATCATGGCATCAAGCCCATGCTCAGCCATTGCCTTGACCTGCTTTGCGACGATTTCTGCCCGCATTTCTTTAAGTTCTCCCCTGAAAGCCTGGTGTCACGCTCAATCGCGGACGCGGTATTTTTCGATCTTCCTCATGTCGACATCGATGCCCATTCCGGGTCCTGTCGGAACCGCTATCGCGCCATCGGAGAAGCGCATCGGCTCAACCAGCAGGTCGTCCGTGTAGTAGATGCCGCCGACCTGGCCGTGCTGCGCCTCCGCCGGCGTCGAGATCGGAATGACGCAGGACAGCGTCACCGCCGGCGAAGCAGCAGCGACCTGGACGTTGGCGAGATTGCCGATGCCGGTCTCAATCGAGCCGTTGACGTTGCAGATGATGCCGGCGGCGCGGCACACGGCGCCGACCTCCATCGCTTTGTAGAGGCCACCAGCCTTGGTGGTGTAGATCGACACGATCTGCACCTTGCCGGCGGCGATGATCTGGATGGCGTCATGGGCGTTCCAGGCCGATTCATCGGCCATGACAGGCGCATCGATGCGGCGCGCGACCTCAGTGATGCGCTCAATGCCCATCACCGGCTGCTCGACATATTTGAGCCGGTACTTTTCCATCTGGCGTATGGTCTGCACCGCCTCGCCTGGCGTCTTGTAGCCTTCGTTGGCGTCGACGCAGATTTCCATTGCCTCGCCGGCAGCTTCGCGGACCGCAGCCACCATCTTGACGTCGCGCACCGGGTCGACGCCGATCTTGACCTTGATGGTCTTGATACCTTCTTCGGCGAGCTTCGCGGCCTCGACCTTTGCCTCTTCGATCGAGATCAGGCCGATCGAATGCGTGATGCCAACCTTGTCGCGCGCCTTGCCGCCGAGCAGCGTATGGACAGGCACATCGAGCCAGCGTCCGGCAAGATCGTAGGCAGCGAATTCGACCGCCGCCTTGGAATAGGGATAGCCGCGGATGATGGCATCCATGCGAGCATGCAGTTCGGCTAAGTTGCCGAGTTCGACGCCAATGACGGCGGGCGCCAGATAGGTCTCGATGACGGCACGGGTTATCAGCGCGGACTCACCGAAATAGCGGCCGAACTCGCCACCCCAATCCTTGAGAGCCGGCGCTTCGCCCCAGCCGACACGGCCGTCGCTGTCGGTCATCTTGACCATGACATAGCGGCCAATGACCTCGGTCAGGCCGGCCCATTTGTGCTCGCGCCTCGTCGGCAGTTGGACAATCAGCGTTTCGATGGACTTGATCGTGGGCAACGTTTTGTACCTTCTTCATTGTCACCGGCGATGCGTCGCGTTACATTTGCGATCATCTAGTGTGATCACAC
>NZ_JBFUKO010000745.1:0-2426 GCF_056400805.1 Aminobacter sp. P4_H6_2 | reverse complement strand
CGGCTGTGCCAGTCATTGATGTGCATGATGGTCAAAGTGTAATCGGCGAATGACGGCGCGGCGGAATAGCCGAACGCCGAAGCTGACAAAGCCGCAATGGCAGCCAATCTCTTCATGATGAAATCTCCCGAATGACCCCCGCGAGACGTTTAGCGTCTTCGCTTGACCGGAATGTTACACATTCCTTGACGTCATGTTCACATCCTCATTTTGCGGATGCAAGGGAGAATCGGAAGCTGAAAGCCGGCTTGCTTGCCGGGCGGCGCTTCCGGTCGCGCCGGATGCCAAAAAGTAGTGTTGTGCCCGCCGTGGCGGGCACAAACTCAGGTCAGGCCGAACGCCTGGTCAGGGTAAACTGCTGGCTGGTGCCGCTGGTGCAGTTCAGCTGGTTGGCCGAGATCAAAAGGCAGTTGAAGCTGATCGGCGACTGGCGGATCAGCGAGGTGCCGTTGATCTGCACCGCGTTGGCGCCGGTCAGGATGTAGGTGCCGTCAGAAAGCTTCTGGCCGGTGTCGGTCGCAACCGTCTGGAACGAGCCGCTCGTGAAGGTCGAAAGCCCRGTGCCCTTGGCGTCAAGCCACGCGCCTTCCACGCCCGATGGTGCAGGCCCGCTACCCGAAGAGCCGCCGCCGCTGGTCGAGCAGCCGGCAATGGCGGCCGCAAGCAGGGCAAATACTCCGGCCGAGACAATTTTCCGCGAAGTTGTCATGAAGTAATCCTCTCCTCAGTCCGCTTGCCTTCAATCGCTCGATTTGGCGATGAAGGCAAGGGTAGGGCAGTAGGGCAGTAAGGGAATATGGCAGCAGGTTCCTTGATGCCCTACTGCCTTACTCCCCTATTCTTACTCCCGTATTGCCTGGTCCTACCGGACCAGTACGTTACGGAACTGCCAGGGATCATCTCTGTCGAGGTCTTCCTCAAACAGGCCAGGGCGGCCTTCGAGAGGCGTCCAGTCGGTGTAATAGCCTTTGACCGGTCCGAGGTAGGGCAACTGCACTTCGAGGCAGCGCCTGTAGTCGGTTTCGTCGGTCTCGACGATGCCGGCCTCTGGGTTCTCCAACGCCCAGACCATGCCGGCGAGCACGGCCGAGGTTACCTGCAGGCCAGTGGCGTTCTGGTAAGGTGCAAGCTTGCGTGCCTGTTCGAGCGACAGTTGCGATCCAAACCAGTAGGCGTTCTTGTCGTGGCCATAGAGCAGCACGCCGAGCTCGTCGACGCCATCGACCAGCTCGTCCTCGTTGAGAACGTGCTGGACCGGCTGCGGCTTGCCAGCTGCGCCGAACATCTCATGCATCGACAGCACCGCGTCGTTGCAGGGATGATAGGCATAGTGGCAGGTCGGCCGGTAGGTCACCTTGCCCTTCTTGGAGCGCACGGTGAAGAAGTCGGAGATCGAGATCGCCTCATTGTGCGTCACAAGGAACCCGTATTGCGGCCCTGGCGTCGGGCACCAGGTGCGGACGCGGGTGTTGGCGCCGGGCTGTTCGAGATAGATCGCGCCCTTGTTGCCATGCTTGAACTTCTTGGCATTCTTGGGCTTCCAGGTCTCGTGCGTACCCCAGCCGAGTTCGGCCGGCTGCAGGCCTTCTGAGACGAAACCTTCGACCGACCAGGTGTTCCAGAACACGTTCATCGGCTTGGGGTTCTTGGTGCGCTGGGTATCGCGCTCGGCGATGTGGATGCCCTTGACACCAGCCTTCTTCATCAGCGCGGCCCAGCCTTCGCGGTCGTGCTGTGCCGGCTCTTCGAATTCGATGCCGAGGTCCTTGGACAGATTGACCAGCGCCTGCTTGACGAACCACGAGACCATGCCCGGATTGGCGCCGCAGGTGGAGACGGCAGTCGTGCCGCCGGGATGCTTGCGCCGTTCGGCGAGAAGCGTTTCACGCAGCGCGTAGTTGGTGCGCTCGTCATTGCCGGCATTGTTGTCGAAGTAGAAGCCGAGCCACGGCTCGATGACGGTGTCGACATAGAGCACGCCCAGCTTGCGGCACATGTGCATCAGGTCGACCGAGCCGGTGTCCACCGACAGGTTGACGCAGAAACCCTGGCCTTCGCCATTGGTCAGAAGCGGAGTAAGCAAGTCCTTGTAATTGTCCTTGGTTACCGCCTCCTGGATGAATTTGATGTTTCGCTCGTCCGCCAGTTTACGGTTTTCGTCGCTGGGATCGATGATCACCATGCGCGACGTGTCGAAGTTGAAATGGCGTTCGATGAGGGGAAGCGTGCCGCGACCGATCGAGCCAAAGCCGATCATCACGATAGGGCCGGTAATCTCACCATAAACGGGCCATTTTTCATTCGCCATTTTCTGGGGCACTCCTTCTCACACTAAAAGAGCCGGGCCATGATTGACCCGGCTTCAACAGCTAAACCATACATGCTTGTTTCAATAAAGCGAATCCGGCGCCCCAGATGATGTGGGA
>NZ_JBFUKO010000744.1:0-2427 GCF_056400805.1 Aminobacter sp. P4_H6_2 | reverse complement strand
GTCGATCGACACCGTGGCGCTCATGCCGGTGCGCATCGCCAAGCCAGCGTCGGCGGTGTCGACCTTGACCCGTACAGGGATGCGCTGCGTGACCTTGACCCAGTTGCCGGTGGCGTTTTGTGCCGGCAGCAATGAGAACTCCGCGCCAGTGCCGGCGCCGATCGCTTCCACCGTGCCGCGGAAGGTACGGTCGGGATAGGTGTCGAGCACAATATCGGCTTCCTGGCCTGGCTTCATATGGGTGAGCTGCGTTTCCTTGAAATTCGCTTCGACCCAGGTGTCGCCGGTCTCGACCAGGCTGAACAGCGCAGTACCTGCACTCACGAACTGACCGACCTTGAAGGATGCGGCCTGCGAGACCACACCGTCGGCAGGCGCGCGAACCGATGTCTGCGCCAGGTTGAAGGCTGCATTGTCACGCGCGGCGAGTGCCGCCAGCACTGTCGGGTGCTTGTCGGTCTCGATGTCCGGATTGCCACCGAGTGCCGCCTTGGCGCTGACGATGCCCTGCACGGCAGCGCTGTGCTGCTGCTGGGCCTTGTCGAGTTCCATGCGGGCCTCGTCCAGCGAAGACTTGGTATTCACGCCCTTGGTGACCAGATCGTTGCTGCGGTCGAACTGCGCCTGGGCATAATCGAGCCCGCTGGCCGCGACCCGCTCCTGCGCGACTGCCTGGCTGTAGGCGGCGCGAAGCTGCTCGACATTGAGACGTGCACCGGCGAGCGCGGCATCGGCCTGCGCCAAAGCGATCCTGTAGGGCTCGGGATCGACCTCAAACAGAAGGTCGCCGGCCTTCACCGTGGTGTTGTCGGCGACATCAACCTTGATGATGCGGCCGGCCGCCTCCGAGGCGATGATCATCCTGGCCTGACGCAGATTGGCGTTTTCGGTTTCCTGGTAACGGCCGCCGGTCACGTAGAAATAACCGCCTCCGACAACCAGGGCCAGCGGCAACGCCGCCATCAGCACAAAGCGGCCACGCCTCTTGGGAGCCGGCGCTGGTGCCGCCAATGCGGGCTGGAGCTGGGCTGCCGCTGGGCTCTCGAGTTCGAGCTTTAGGCTGTTTTCGTTCACTTTCGCCACCGCGTTCATTTTGTCGTCTCTCTCAAACAATTCACATTGGCGGGTTCGCCCGCGGAAAGGTTGTCGACTATGGTGCGCAGGCCATGGACCGTGGCGAGCCGCTCTTCGGGAGTAAGTCCGCTCAGCGCCCGCTCGTAGACCTCGCCGGCAACTGCCTTGACCTTGGAAAAGGCCTCAAGCGCCTTGTCGGTCGGAAAGATCATGCGCACACGCCTATCCGCATTGCCTTGACGGCGCTCGATCCAGCCGCCCTCCTCCATCCGGTCCAGCAGTCGCGACACGCTGATCGGCTCGATTTCGAGAAGTTCGGCAAGACGCGCCTGCGCCACACCCTCTTCCTTGACCAGCCTGACAAGCAGTCGCCATTGCGCCGCCGACAGCCCAAATTCGCTGCCGCGCTGCTCAAAGTTGCGACGCATCAACCGTGCCGCGTCGTGGATGAGGAAACCCAGCCTTTCGATGCCTTCATTTTTCATGAGCGGCATATATTATAAGCATGCTCACCATTCAAGCGGGGATTTTGCACTGCACCATGATTTTACGTTCACACTATAGTGCGCACGCGCGACGATCAGGCCGCTGTCAATCATGGCCGCTCATCGTTTAGGAAGGCCCCAGACATAAACAGGATCGATTGCATGCGGGACCGGTCGCCAAACAGGCGTCATATTCTCAAGGGCATTGCTGGCCTGAGCGTGATAGCGCCCATGCCGCTTTGGGCCAATCCAATGCCGAGCGTGGACGAAGTGGCCTTCGACCCGGACATACCGGTGCTCGGCAATCCGGACGGCAACGTCACTGTTGTGGAATTCACCGACTACCAGTGCCCCTACTGCAAGGTGAGTTTCATCGAACTCTCAAAGGTCATGGCTGAGGACGGCAACATCCGCGTTCTCTTGCGCGACTGGCCGATCTTCGGCGAAGTATCGCGCAACGCGGCTTTGCTGACGCTGGCTTCTCACAGCCAGGGCCGCTACGCCGACGCCGTCCGCACTTTGATGACCACCCATGACCGCCTGACGTTTCGCAGCACCGCCGACCTTCTGGGCGATATCGGCGTCGATGTCGCGCAAGCCCGCAGCGAGCTCGACACGCGTCGAGACATCTTCGTCGGCCTGCTTGCGCGCAGCCACGCCMAGGCTACAGCCTTCCAGCTCCGGGGCACGCCCGGCTTCCTGATCGGCAAGGCGCTGTACAAGCGCGGCATGACGGCTGACGACTTCCGCAAAGCCATTGCCCAGGCTCGGGTATAAACCCACGAATCTCGCTGTCATGTGGATGTCGTTCCCTTGACAGTAAAAGGGCGACGGCCTATCTCACCGGCACGTTAGCACTCTCCTGAAG
>NZ_JBFUKO010000743.1:0-2457 GCF_056400805.1 Aminobacter sp. P4_H6_2 | reverse complement strand
CAAATACCGCTGGGCATGGGAGAAGTATCTCGCCGGCTGCAACAATCACTGGATGCCGACCGAGGTGTCGATGCAGGCCGACATTGCCCTGTGGAAGTCGAAGGAAGGACTGACCGACGACGAACGGCGCATGATCAAGCGCAATCTCGGCTTCTTCGCTGCGTCGGAGAGCCTGGTTGCCAACAACATCGTGCTGGCGATCTACCGCCACCTGACCAACCCCGAATGCCGGCAATATCTGCTGCGTCAGGCCTTCGAGGAGGCGGTCCACACCCACACCTTCCAGTACATCGTCGAGAGCCTCAGCCTGGACGAGGGCGAGCTGTTCAACATGTACCGCGAGGTGCCGTCGATCACCGACAAGGCGGCCTGGGCGCTGAAGCACACGCAGCATCTCGACGACCCGGATTTCCGGACCGGCACGCCGGAGGCAGACCAGGCATTCCTGCGCGATCTCGTTGCCTTCTACGTTATCTTCGAGGGCATGTGGTTTTACACCGGCTTCGCCCAGATCCTGTCGCTTGGCCGGCGCAACAAAATGGTCGGCATCGCCGAGCAGTACCAGTACATTTTGCGCGACGAGTCGATCCATCTGAACTTCGGCATAGACGTCATCAACCAGATCAAGCACGAAAATCCGCATCTGTGGACGCCGCCGTTCCAGGACGAGATCTGCGGCATGATCCGCGATGCCGCGGAGCTGGAAGCCGCTTATGGCCGCGATACGATGCCGCGTGGATTTCTCGGGCTGAACGCGGCTTTGTGCGAGACCTACATGCACTTCATCGCCAACCGCCGCTGCGCCCGGCTCGGCCTGCAGCCGGTTTTCGCAGAGGTCGAGAATCCGTTCCCGTGGATGTCCGAGGCGATGGACCTGAAGAAGGAAAAGAACTTCTTCGAGACCCGCGTCATCGAATACCAGAACGGTGGAGCGCTGGCATGGGACTGAGCTGGACGGAAAGTCGTCGAAACGACGCACCTTTGCAGCCGCGCTTGCCCGACCCAGAACAGGTGTTCCTGGCATGGTTGGTCGCCCAGCCTGATGGGGGCAATCTTCACGAAGCGGCATCGCAGCAGGCTAACCGATTGGCTGAATTTGGCGGAGGCCATTCGGGACCACGCCGGTTGCAGCAGATGTTTCTGGAACTCATCAACGAACTCGACACTGATGCCACCAGCAGCAAGATAACGGCGTCATGAGGCGCAAGGTCCTGGTGATCGGCATTGGCGCCGGCAATCCCGACTACGTCACCATTCAGGCGGTCGATGCGCTCAAACGCGTCAACGTCTTCTTCATCCCCAACAAGGGCATCGAGAAAGAAGGGCTGGCGCGGGTTCGGCGCGAGATCTGCGAACGCTTCATACGGGAACAGAATTACCGTACGGTCGAGTTCAACGTACCACACCGCAGGTCGGCAGGGTTGTCGCAGACGGAAACCTGGGCCGACCCCATCGTCGGACTGAAAGGCCATTTCTCGATCACTCCCGAATTCTATTTGACGGGCTGGGGGCTGATCGGCGGTGGCGCGTCCGCCGAATTAACCTGGGATCTGATGGGCGGCGCAGGCTACCAGTTCAGTCCATCGTTCTCGGCAGTAATCGGTTATCGCGCCGCGGCCGTCGACTACGAGAACGACGACTTTGTCTACGATGTGGTTCAACACGGGCCGATCCTGGGCGCAGTGTTTCGCTTTTGACAGAGACAGTGAGAATTCAGATATGGTGAAGGCCTCGTGCGCGTCGTGCTTCGAACGCGACGGCTCACCGAGCTTGCACGCTTCCGTCTCGCCAGTCGTCGATAGCGGCGATAGCTGCTCCCGGCCGTCGAAATCCCTGTCCGGAAGCACGCGCCGCTTCACACGTTGAAACCCCATCCTCAATCGCCGCAATCACGCCCGCGAATGTCGGCGCTTAGGCTCCTCCTCATCTCCACTCCCTGACAAATCACCAGCAGCAGTGAATCAGACAAGGCTGTCACGTGAATTCTGAAACACGCTAGTTGCCTGAGGATCAGTGGCCAGCTGGTTCAATCGTTGCGACAACGCGCTCTATCGCTGTCGTCAGAGAAATGGTGCCGCGCCGCTGTTCGCCGCTGCTCTGGCGCATGAAAAGGCCGTTGGCGATCCCCTCATACATGCCGAGAAGCGCGTTCGCCACTTCGCCTGATACGCCTTCTTCGGCAAGTAGTGCTGGGCGCTGTTCCGGCGGAACAAGCATCGACTTTATCGGCCGGCCGAGAACTCCGGAAAAGGCCGACGCCACATCGCCGGCGCTCCAGTCTTGCGGTCCGCTGATCTCCACGATCCGCTTGCCGGTCCAGTCCTCGCAGAGCACTGCTGCCACCGCCTGCCCGACATCGATCGTGCTCACCATCGGGATTTTCTGAGAGGGTTCGAGAAAGGTCGGCAGCACGCTTTGCGACAGGACATTTTGCGCCACCTCGCCCCAGCTCTCGAC
>NZ_JBFUKO010000742.1:0-2462 GCF_056400805.1 Aminobacter sp. P4_H6_2 | reverse complement strand
CATGAGGTTGTGAGAGCGAAGCGATGTGATGGCGAAACCGGTCAGGCCGGAAACAGGGACAACCCGCGGACAGTCCGAGGCGTCATAGCCTGCTAAGCAGATTGGGACCTTGTTTTGCCGACCCCATCAGGGCCAGCAGTCTCCTATGGCTGCATCAACAGGCCGGACAGAAGACTGCACCCGACCAACGCGCCAGAACGTCGAATTATCTCTTGCAATGCGGGAGCCATCCACAGAAGACTGGCAGGTTCTGGCGTTCAAGAGGGGAGAGCGGACGTAAATTCTGAAGTTGACCCGGATCGGACCTACGGTACAACCTTAGAACGTCCTGAACGTGACCAAATGCGGCTCCGGTTGGGCTGCGGCTGTGGATCCAGCTGCTGCGGACAGAAATTGCTTGGACCTTTCTGGCCGCTGTAGTTTCAATCGATGTAGACTACCACGTATCGTCCGCCATAGGGCTGGTAGTATGTCCCTCCACAGCTCCACACCGTGGCGCTGTTGACGGTTACGCGTGCGCAGGCCGTGGGAAGCGTGTTGACATAGATGGTCGACCGTCGGATCACCCGTCGCGTCGTGCGTCTTGCAACGCCAGCGACGCTTCCCGGCGTCGCCGGTCGGCCGACGACCGCATGCGCCTCGCCGACAAAGCCCGCGAACGGCGTGATCGAGTCGATGCTGTCGGCAAGGACCATGGCGATCAAAGCGGCGACAATCGCGGCTAATTTGGAATGGCGTCTGGTCACTGCACTTCCTCCACGGAAAGCTCGCCGATCTGGTCGGCGAAGATCTGTTCGAGCTTCTTGGCACCTTCAGGCGCTTCGAATGTGAACTGTGCCGCGTCGATCTGCGGCGTCACGTTCCAGTCGCTGAAACGTACCGAGTATTGCGGCGCGCCAGCAACCCATTTGCTCGTAATGACGTATTTGAGGGGCAGCGGCTGCTCGCCCTTCTGAACCCAGATCTGCCAGTCGACTCTGGGATTGCGGAAGGCGAGGTGGTCGCATTCCACGCCGTCAATGAGGCAAGTGCCCACATAAACGCCCTTCGTTACATCTTCGGTGAGCAAGGCATAAGGGGCTGCTGCGAAGAGGTCGGCTCCTGGGGCGTCGAAACCGCTCGCTGCCCTGACCTCTTCGACCGCATCGTCGATGGTTGGTCCGGGGCTTTCGAACTGACCGTAGGCATTGGCCTTCTTGCCGTAGGTCGAGATGGTCTTGCCATCGAACGTCAGCACCGTTTCGACGAAGGCACCTTTGCGGGAGACCTTGAGCTTGCCAGGACGTTCGATCGCGACAGACCCCGAGGCGCTGTACTGCAGTTTCTGGCCGTCGAGATCGATGACCTCGCTGTCTGCATCATAGTTGACTGTGAAAGCCTTCAACCCGGCGACGTAGCTTGCCATGGAATGAAGGACCTTGTCAGCTTCGGCGTCGATCTGCTGGGCGCTGGCTGGCGACGCGATTAGACCTAAGGCGAGTATGCACGCGGCAATGGTCGTCGAACGACGCGCGGAGTTAGAATTTAATGCTGCAACTACCATCTCTGAATTCTCCTTGTCTGCGTCAAAAGCGAAGCACTGCGCCCAGGATTGGCCCGTGCTGAACCACATCGTAGACAAAGCCCTCATTTTCATAATCGACGCCCGCCGCGCGATAGCCGACAACTGCGGAAAAGGATTCTGTGAACTGGTAGTCAGCGCCGCCCATCAGGTCCCACACAATTTCCGAGGAGGCGCCGCCGCCTACCAATCCCCAGCCCGTCAGGGAGAGTTGGGGGGTAACCGAGATGCGCCCCTTGAAACCGAATATGGGATCAGCCCATGTTTCGGTCTCAGACAATTCAGTGCCGCCGATCAGTCCAGGTGGATTGAAATCGAGTTCGCTACGGACCGAAAACAGCCGGAAGCCGGCGAACGCGTCGATACTGGCATTGGGCTGCTCAAGCAGCCGGTACTCGGCCGCGAGAGTCCACATCAGGTTTTCCACGGTGACATCGGCACTGCTTGCCAGCAGGCCGAGCGGTGTGTCCTGCGATGCCGACAACTGCACATAGTTGAAATCGGTGAAGACGCCGAATCGCTCGTAACGAGCCTCGGCCAGGCCCATCACCGCAATGTCGAAGTTGGACAATATATCGCCGATGCTGGCGTCGACATTGGCGACACGGCCACCGGCGCCCACGGTGCCCTCGATGCCGGCCAACCAGCCATAGGCGGAGACTGTAAATGTCCAACCCGAAGGGGTCTGGTACGCCAACGTTTCGGCGCCGGGATGTATTTGATCCGCGGCAGCAGCGAGGTTCATTGAGCCCACGAGAAGTGCGCCGGCGGCGCAAGGCATTTTTAGATTCATACGTTTGGTCCCCTCAATCAAGTCGCATGCCGGGCTGCCCGTACATGCCGCGTCTTCCCGCCGCTATGCAGTCAGTTGGCCACAGTCACTTCTTGGGAAAGAGCAACG
>NZ_JBFUKO010000741.1:0-2463 GCF_056400805.1 Aminobacter sp. P4_H6_2 | reverse complement strand
CATCACGGCACATATCAAGGAGCGGCTCACAGGAGGTTCCCCGGTGCAGGTGTCCGGAACCGGCATCGGCGCCGCCCTGCCAGCCTGGCCTGCGGTCGACTTCGAAAAGTTCGGTTCGGTTGAGCGTCAGCCGCTGTCGCGTATCCAGAAGATCTCGGGCGGCAATCTCACCCGCAATTGGCTGACCATTCCGCATGTCACCAACTTCGACAAGGCCGACGTGACCGGGCTTGAGGAATTCCGCAAGGAGCTCAATGCGGCCAACAAGGACGCCAAGGTGACGATGGTCGCCTTCTTGATCAAGGCGTCGGCGCTGGCGCTAAAAGCATACCCGCGCTTCAACACCTCGCTCGACGGCGACGAGCTGGTGCTCAAGAGCTACGTTCACATTGGCTTCGCAGCCGACACCCCCAAGGGGCTGATGGTGCCGGTGATCCGCGATTGTGACAGCAAGGGCGTACTCGAGATCGCCACCGAAATGCGCGTGCTCGCCGACAAGGCGCGCGGCAGTGGGCTATCGGCCGCCGACATGCAAGGCGGCTGTTTCTCGGTGTCGTCGCTCGGCGGCATTGGCGGGGCCGGTTTCACGCCAATCATCAATGCGCCTGAGGTGGCAATCCTCGGCGCTGGCCGCTCGGCAATGGAAGCCATCTGGGATGGCAAAGCCTTCCAGCCGAGGCTGATCATGCCGGTCTCCCTGTCGTGGGATCACCGCGTCATCGACGGCGTCGCCGCGGCCCGGTTCCTGGGCCACATATCTGCCCTGCTGGGCGATTTCCGCCGCGCGATCGTATGAGGCCGAGATGAGCATCACCGAAATCAGGGTGCCCGAAATGGGCGACTTCAAAGACGTCGCCGTTATCGAGGTTCACATCAAGCCGGGTGACGACATCGCCCTCGACCAGACGTTGATCGTGCTCGAATCCGACAAGGCGTCGATCGACGTGCCGTCGCCCTTTGCTGGACGCATCGCGTCGGTCGAACTCGCCATTGGCCAGCGTGTTTCCAAGGGCGCGCTGATCGCCATCGTGGAAGCGGCAGCGGGCGTAGACGAAGCCAAGCCTGCGGCCGCTCCGGAAGCGCCGGCCGCGGCTGCGTCACCCATCCCGGCAGCCACGCCATCGCCCGCCTCGGGTGCCGCGCCTGATTGCGACGTGCTGGTGATCGGCGGCGGACCGGGCGGCTATTCCGCTGCCTTCCGCGCCGCCGATCTTGGCCAGCGGGTGATCCTGGTCGAACGCGACACCACGCTTGGCGGCGTGTGCCTCAATGTCGGCTGCATCCCCTCCAAGGCACTGCTGCATGTCGCGGCGATCAAGGAGGAGGCCGTGCGCCTCGCGGATCACGGTGTCGCCTTCGATACGCCGACCGTCGACCTCGACAAGCTGCGCAGCTTCAAGGCCGGCGTCGTCACCAATCTCACCGACGGGCTGAAGGGCATGGCACGGCTGCGCAAGGTCGAGGTGGTCAGGGGCACGGCAACGTTTGCCGATGCCAATGTTGTCGATGTCGCGCAGTCCCACGGAACGGGCCGTAGGATCGTCTTCGCCAAGGCGATCGTCGCCGCCGGCTCGGTGCCGGTCCGGCTGCCATTCCTGCCCGACGATCCGCGCATCGTCGATTCCACGGGCGCGCTCGAACTACCCTTCATCCCCGAACGCATGCTGGTTATCGGCGGTGGAATCATCGGACTCGAAATGGCCACTGTCTACAGCTCGCTCGGGGCGCGCGTCGATGTGGTCGAACAGCTTGACACGCTGCTGCCCGATGTCGACCGCGACGTGGTCGAGGTCTGGCGCAAGCGCAACGCCCACCGCTTCGATGCGATCCTTCTAGGTGCGCGCGTCGAAAGCGTCGTTGCCGAGGAAGATGCACTTGTCGTGACGACGACCGGCGTGGGCGCTGGCGTCAGGCGCTACGACCTGATCCTTCAGGCGGCCGGCCGGCGACCGGCAGCCGAGGCGCTGCAGTTGGTTGCGGCCGGCGTCACCCTCGATGCCAGGGGCTTCATCGAGGTAGATGCGCAGATGCGCACGCGCAACCAGAACGTCTTTGCGGTCGGCGACGTCACCGGCAATCCGATGCTGGCGCACAAGGCGGTGCATCAGGGCCATGTCGCGGCAGAAGCTGCAACCGGACTCAACAGCTTCATGGATGCCAAGGTGGTGCCGTCGGTCGCCTATACCGATCCCGAGATCGCCTGGGTCGGCGTAGCCGAGGACGCCGCTAACGCGGCCGGACGCGGTGTTGAGGTCGGCAAGTTCCCGTGGGCAGCCTCGGGACGGGCCATTGCTAATGGCGCGGACTACGGCCTGACCAAGCTTGTGTTTGATGGTGAAACGCATCGTATCATCGGCGGCACCATCGTTGGTCAGTCCGCAGGCGACATGATCGGGGAGATCTGCCTGGCGATCGAGATGGGGGCGGATGCGTTGGACATCAGCAAGACCATCCACCCGCACC
>NZ_JBFUKO010000740.1:0-2465 GCF_056400805.1 Aminobacter sp. P4_H6_2 | reverse complement strand
CGACAACACCGCGGAAGAATAGCCTGTGCCGCAACCAACATCGAGCACGAAGTCGCTGGATTTGATCTCGGCCAGCTGCGCCAGCTTGGCGAAAGGCGACGGCTCCATCAGATAACGCGGCTGATCGGCATCGGCCGTCACGGCGTAGCGCAGATCCTCGTCGATATAGGCAAGCTCGCGCTGGCCGTTGTCGACGAATGCCTCGCGCGGCACCGAGAGCATGGCGGAAAGAATGGCGGCGTCGGTCACGTCGGTGGTGCGGACCTGGCCGTCCACCATCTTCACACGACGTTCGGAAAAATCAGCGTTCATGTTCAACCGGGCCCGCCTTCAGCGCGTGACGCGCGAAATTTAACTGCACCCGAATGGGTCCTCGGCGGCGGTTGCCGAGGAAGCTGGAGGCCTCGCCCGGAATCGAACCGGGGTGCAAGGATTTGCAGTCCTCTGCGTAACCACTCCGCCACGAGGCCTCGCCGCTTCGGGCGTCTACACGGCTCCAATAGGTTGCCAGGATTCCGACGTCAAGCGGGGAAGATYCTTTCCCGCTGGTTTTGAATAAGGGAACCTTGCAGGAATCGCGGGCGCCGGGGCTGTCGCAAATCCCTGGGCTCACCCGCAGGCCCTACCCCGAAGCAAATTAAGCGGCTGCAGCGCTCTTTATGCTGGCCCTTGATGTGTCCTTCGAGCGAATCCCAAGTCGTCCCTGCGATTCCTGTCTGCACAGAGCGCTTAGTTCGCCGGGCGCTTGCGCCTTTCCCACCAGACGATCAGCTTGCGGCGCACACGACGCACGACATGGAATTCGTGCGAAAGAATCAACAGGCCCAGCGGAATCATCCAGAACCCGAGCACCGGCAGGAAGCCGAGCAGGCCCAGGAAGCAAAGCCCAACCCCAAGCCCGATCCGCACACCGCGCGAGCGCGGCATGGCGAATTCGCGGCCGAAGACCGAAATCTTCCGCCTCGGGGGCTGCTGAGGTCCTTGTCTGATCATTATCCCTGCCGCTGATCCGTCTGCGCCCGAATGCCGCGCCAATCCGGCGAAAGCCTTTGCGAAGCCGTCATATGAGCGCGGTTGGCGGCGATTACCAGAAAGGTCGTGGGGAAAAACTTCGAAAAAGAACGATTACGGCTTTGCAAATCACAAATGCCTTTGCTATAGCCCGCCTCGTTCACATGAGCCCTGTTCCCCGGTAGCTCAGTGGTAGAGCAACCGGCTGTTAACCGGTTGGTCGCTGGTTCGAATCCGGCCCGGGGAGCCACTTCGCTCGTGTAAGTGCTTGTTTCTGCTAGATAAGCTTCAAATCGAAACAAGCCTTCCCCACTTTCCCTCCCCGCTTTTGACTTAAGCATTTAGCCGTTCCGTCACGCACGGAAAGCTTTCGACCATTTCGCCGTTCGGCCCATAGAACACAGCTCGAATCAAAGGCTGGCCAGCCCTAACCTCCTGGTCCGTCAGTCCCCGGACCACCGTAAAAGAGTGGCCCCGGAAGGGACCACTCAGCTAGGCATTATTTAATCTGCTGCTACGACTTGGCGACCGCCTCTATCGCGCTCGTCAGCGTGGCAGCGGGATTCGCTTTGCAATAGTCAGCGATCTTCTCGGCATTGGCATGCGCCTTGTCACCGTCGACCATGGCATTTCCGGCTTTGCCGTGGACATAGCCGTTCACCCACATGGCGACGCCAATAGTCTTCGCGGCCGGCATGGCACCGACCTCCTTGCAAGTGAGCTTCGACATGTMCACTTCCGCCGCCATTACTTGGCCTGCCAAAATGATAGTTGAAGCGGCGAGTGCGATCGGAAAACAGAGTTTCATGGTCACGTTCTCCTTCTAGAAGCCCCCACCTTGCAAGAAGCGCTGGTGCCCTGTTGGAAATATGACAATCACGCCAAATTTACCGCGACGGCTTTGTGGCCAGCTTGGTCAGAGTCGGTGGAGCTCCTGGCGCGATTCGAACGCGCATCATCCAATTACGACTCACGGGCTAGAAATCCCGCGCCGATACAGGGGCAATCTAGTCAGGCGGCGAGCAATGCGCTTTCGACCATGATCCTCGGTTCCGTCTGCCCGTCGAAGTGAACCACCACGACCCCTGGCCCGGGCTGCCCGTTGGTTCGCGTCGTCACCAGCCGATCGATGACAACACCCGACCACGCGCTGTCGGTCCGGTGGACGATGCGCTGGCCAATGGGTAGCGATTCGTTAAGCATGATGCGGGCTCCTTGTTGATCTATATCGATCATTACGGCAACATTCGATCATAGTGAACGAAGTGTCAAGCGGAGTTATCCACCGTGAGCGAAATTAATCATAGCGTTGGAAAACAGATCGCTGCGGCCCGGGCGCTTCTGGGGCTCGGCCAGGTTGAACTAGCCAAGATGGCCAACATCTCCGCACCGACGCTCCGCCGGATGGAAGCGGGGAGCGAGGATGTAAAGCCCATGACCAACAACATCCGCGC
>NZ_JBFUKO010000739.1:0-2468 GCF_056400805.1 Aminobacter sp. P4_H6_2 | reverse complement strand
AAGCGTTGTCATTTCCCTCTCCAGATACGGGCATGGAGCGGATTGAACCCCATGCGATAGACAAGTTCGGCCGGGCTTTCGATGTCCCAGATGGCAAGGTCAGCCCATTTTCCTGTTTCAAGCGTACCGGTTTCGGCCTGTAGCCCAAGCGCACGCGCCGCCTCGCGGGTCACGCCGGCGATACATTCATCAACCGTCATGGCAAACAGCGTCGCTGCCATGTTCATGGTCAAAAGCAGCGAGGTCAGCGGCGACGTGCCTGGGTTGTTGTCGGTGGCGACGGCCATCTTCACGCCGTGCTCTCGGAACAGCGCAACCGGCGGCTTCTTGGTCTCGCGAATGAAATAAAAGGCGCCGGGCAGGATGACCGCGACCGTGCCAGCCTTGGCCATGGCGGCAGCACCCGCCTCGTCTGTGTATTCGAGATGATCCGCCGACAACGCGCCATAGCTCGCAGCAAGGGCAGCGCCGCCGAGATTGGAAAGTTGGTCGGCGTGGAGTTTTACGGGCAAGCCCTTGGCCGTTGCGGCGTCGAAGACGCGGGCCATTTGCGCAGGCGAAAACGCAATGCCCTCGCAGAAGCCATCGACGGCGTCGGCCAAGCCTTCGGCCGCGATCTTGTCGAGCATAGAGCCGGCAACGAGGCCGATATAGGCGTCCTTGTCGCCTTTGGCTTCCGGCGGCAAAGCGTGCGCGCCCAGGAATGTCGTGCGCACAGTCACCGGCCGCAGATCGGCGAGTTGCCTGGCGGCACGCAGGGATTTTGTTTCGTTCTCAACGTCGAGGCCGTAGCCCGACTTGACCTCGACAGTGGTCACGCCCTCGGCGATCAGTGCATCCAGGCGAGGCAATGTCTGCGCCACAAGCTCGGCTTGGCTGGCCGCGCGCAGCGCCTTGACCGACGAGACGATACCGCCCCCTGCCCGCGCCACCTCTTCATAGGTGGCGCCGGCAAGGCGCATTTCGAACTCGTTGGCGCGGTTGCCGGCATGGACAAGATGGGTGTGGCAGTCGATCAGGCCGGGGGTGATCCAGCGCCCCTGGCAATCGACGATCTCGGCACCGTCGCGCAGCCCCAAGGGCATGTCGGCCTCGGGGCCAGCAAAAACGATGCGGCCGTTATGCGCGGCAATTGCGCCATGTTCGACAACACCAAGACCGGCCAGGCCTTCGGCAAGCGTGACCAGCCGCGCATTGCGCCAGACCCTTGCCGGTGCTGCTGATCGCTCTCCAGCCATGATCTTTTTCGTTTCCTCCGCTTTCAGTTATGTATATACATATCAAAACGCGATGCAAGTGCTATCGTGCGGCGCGCAAAAGAGGTGAGGAGATTATGGTGGCGACAATCTTCGCGGAGCAAGCGCTTCTGGCAGATGGCTGGCAACGAGATGTCAGGCTGACGCTTTCTGGCGGCCGCATCGACAAGGTGGAAGCGGGAGCCACGACGCAATCCGGCGATGAGCGCCACGCGATAGTCCTGCCCGGCATGCCCAATCTGCACAGCCACGCCTTCCAGCGCGGCATGGCAGGCCTCGCCGAAATCCGCGGCCCTTCGTCCGACAGTTTCTGGTCGTGGCGCGAGGTGATGTACCGTTTTGCGCTGGCAATGACTCCCGAACAGGTCGAGGCGGTCGCCGCGCAACTCTACGTAGAGATGTTGGAGGCAGGTTTTTCGCGTGTCGGCGAGTTCCACTATCTTCACCACGACCGCGGCGGCAGTCCCTATGCCAACATCGCCGAGATGGCCGAGCGCATCGCCGCTGCCTCCGTCAAGACCGGCATAGGGCTGACATTGTTGCCCGTCTTCTACGCGCATTCCGGCTTTGGCGGCGCGCCCGCCAACGAAGGCCAGCGGCGATTCATCAACGATACGAATCGCTTCGCAAAGCTTTTTGAGAAGTGCAGCGAAGCTCTCACAGGTATCGACGGTGCCGTGCTCGGCCTCGCGCCGCACAGCCTGCGTGCCGTAACGCCAGACGAACTCGCCGCCGTCACCGCCATGACCAGCGGGCCGATCCACATCCACATCGCCGAACAGGTCAAAGAGGTCGAGGACTGTCTTGCCTGGTCCGGCGCGCGGCCCGTCGAGTGGCTGCTGCAACACGCCGATGTCGGCAAAAGCTGGTGCCTGATCCACGCCACCCACATGACCGAGGCGGAAACGGTCGCGATGGCCAGGACCGGCGCGGTTGCCGGACTGTGCCCGATCACCGAAGCCAATCTCGGCGACGGCGTCTTTTCAGCGCCGCTGTTTGTCGAACATGGCGGCAAGTTTGGCGTCGGCTCTGATTCCAATGTCGAGATCGGCGTCGCTGATGAGCTGCGCATGCTCGAATATTCGCAGCGGTTGGCCCTCCGCGCCCGCAACGTGCTTGCCGCCCCTGGCCAATCGACCGGCCGCGCGCTGTTCGATGCCGCACTCGGCGGCGGCGCGCAGGCGCTCGGCGCTGGTCCGGCAGTGCTTGCAC
>NZ_JBFUKO010000738.1:0-2477 GCF_056400805.1 Aminobacter sp. P4_H6_2 | reverse complement strand
AGCTGACGCCGGGCGAGCGTTTCAACGCGCTCGCAGGTGCGTTGCTGCTTGTCACCCCCGCTTCTGCAGCGGGCATCGAACCCGAGGCCGACCGCACCTGACGATAGATTAGCCACAGATCATGCCTCTGCCCAGCGATGCGCCACTGCCACCCAATCTGCCCCGGTTACCCCCACCAGGAGTAACTGGGGCAGATTTGTTGGCGGCCCGACAAGCCGCGGCGCACTGTGACGAGATGTTCTGACGTTACGTCAGAAACGGTCAGGCATGTTTTTCAGCAGGCTAATTTGCAGGCGCCAGATTCTTGAACCTGTTCCATGGGGTGGTGTAGCTTGGCTAGATAACTGCACTGGCGTCGAAACCAGAGAGAGGGGAACAGGCAATCCACGGCCGTAAGCGAAATGCCACGTCCAGCTACTACGGGTTTCGACGCCGCGGCAGTCGGGAACCACCACCGGATCGTTGTTGTAACGGGGGCACATGCAGAGCAGCAGCGCGTAGCGCTGGTTTTCGACCCGCACCAGAGCTGTGCCAAACCAGATCAGCAGCCCCAGCGGCACGATGATTATGTCCCACAAATCCAGTCCTATCCGAACGTGCCCATCATCGCCTACAGCAATCGACCTGCAACACTGTCGTTCTTTTGGTCGGGGCGCGCCACCATGGAGCGGCGGCCCGTCAACCGAAGCAAATCTGCGCGCCAGAACGTGACATTCGCCGCGGATGCGAACGTTTGGGTTAGGTTTTGAAGCGGACCTTCCCGGTCAACATCTACCAGGTCAGCTTGACGCCGAGCTTGCCCTCCCAGGCGTGGGCGGTGCCGTCGAAGCTCTGCTCGTAKCCGACATTGCCGTAAAGGGTCGCGTCGGTGTTGAAATCCCAGCTGCCGCCGAGGTCGAGCTTCCACACGTTGTCTTGCAAGCCGTCGACGGTGAACGGCACGAACCCGCTGGCGGAGGAGAACTCGGTCGTCGGCTCAGCAATGAACTCATGCCAGAAGTCGCCGCGTAACCACAGCGAGGCTTGGCGTACCGGCTCGCCAGGTTTGGCGGGATCATTGCCTTGCGGCTCCTCCAGGTTCCAGCTCCGCGCCAGCCGAGCGCCAATACGGCCGGCCAGTGAATCTTCATTGCTGTAGCGCACGTCGGCATAGCCGTCATTGAAGCCGGAGAGGTTGATGGTCTGGTAGACAAGCTGCGCCTGCGGCTCGATAATCCATCCATTGCCGAGATCGAACGGATAGCCACCCTCCAGCGATGCAGCCAGGCCCCAGCCATCGGTCTCGCCGGCGCGCAGGCCACGCCTGCCCGTCATCGATGCGTCGTACCAAGTCGCCTGCAGCACGCCGTCCACATACCAGTCGCCCGGTCCGAAATGCGTCCAGTAGCCGCCAAGGCTGAAGGCATTGAACTCGTCCTTGCCGCCCTTGAAGCTGAAGCCGAGCAGTTGGTGGGTGACATCGACCTCGCCATGGCCGAAGGCGACGTAGAGGCCGGCGTTGTCGCGTCCACCATCCTGGCTTTCCCGGCGGTAGAGGTCGGTGCCTGCCTGCAGCGCGCCGAAGCCGTAGTCGAACTCGGGTCCGCCGCCATAGATGCCGAGCGGATTGCCGTCGCGGCGGCCGGAAGCGCCGATCAGCCGGCCCCATAGGCCATCGGGCGAACTGTCGTAGCTGCCATCCGCGCCCGGGCCGAGCGCCTGAGCGTTGCCGCCCATGCGTTCGTGCAGCGTGTCGATGATACGGCGGCCGTAGATCGCGGTCGCGACAGGCATCGCCGCATAGAGCGAGACCTCCTGGCGGAAGTGCGGTGTCGGGTTCGGCGGCACCGCGGCATCAGGCGGCACCGGCGGTTTCGGGCCTACGCATTCGGGCAGTGTCGGGACGAGCCCGCAGTCGAGCGCCGAGCGCAGAAACCAGGCCTCGCCGTTGCCGCCGGTCACGCTGCCGCGCTCGAGCGTGTATTCGTAGGGACCCGCCACCACCGGCGCGCCCAACCTGAACGCGCCCGCAGCGGTCGTGCCGCCATTGACCGTATCGACGACCTTGATGCCGTCCGCGCGCGTCAGCAAGCCCGGGCCGCCGGCATTGGTGACGACGATCCCCGTATTGCCGGTTGCAGTGCCGGCGTCGATGAGCAGGAGGTCGGAGGGAGATCCATCGGCGCCTAGAAACGTGGTCAGCGCAAGTGTGCTGCCGGCGGTATAGTCGCCGGCCACGGTAAGCACCGTGCCCTTGCCGGCGGCCGGCGATCCGCCGGTGCGGACGACGCCATGGTTGATGAGCCCGGGGATGGTCTGGTCGAAGCCGGCCAGGTCGAGCGTCCCGCCGCTGCCCACCGTAAAGCTGGAATTGGGACTGAAGGCTCCGGTAGCGCCTGCCCGTAGCGTGCCGGCCGAGATCGTGGTGCCGCCCGTGTAAGTGTTGGCGCCAGTCAGGATCGTCGTACCCGGACCGGTCTGGTTGACCGTTCCTCCAC
>NZ_JBFUKO010000737.1:0-2482 GCF_056400805.1 Aminobacter sp. P4_H6_2 | reverse complement strand
CTGCATCATCAAACCTTTGTTTTCACGTATGGCGCGGGTGGACGGCGTCCTGCCGTTCAGCCTGCCGGAATTCGTTTGCCGGGGGTGGCTTCAAGTTCGCAAATCGGTATCCGGATCCGCCATTTGCGGTCGTTTGCTCCGCCGTCACCCGAGGATTTCGATAAGCTGTTGTTATTTCGACTTCTTATCGCATCCTGCAGCGACGGGTACTTGCGTCCTATCTCATTCGACAGGCCTTTTGTCACAGGCGAGGCCAATTTTCAACTATCTTCGCCGTTTCTCCCAGGTGAGCTGGTTTCAGCTGTGAGATTGACAGAATGATGGCAGCGTGGGATTGGCGATCCATGCGGATGTGGCGGAACTGGTAGACGCCCTGGATTTAGGTTCCAGTGCCGAGAGGCGTGTAGGTTCGACTCCTATCATCCGCACCAAAGACGCTCTGCCCGGCGGACATTGAAACCTCGTATCGAGAGTGATTCAGCCGTGCACCAAGCAGAAAATCTCAAAGCCGCAATCAGCGACGCAAATAGCTGTCCCTCTTCGCGGCGTACCTTGCTTGTCGCCACCGATGCCGCGTGGCCGCCCATATCAGGCGCGGAATTGCGCAACTGGCAAAATGCCCAGGCGCTTGCCGGGTTGGGCGATGTGCTCGTTGCCTCGGTCCACCAACCACCTTTGCCCGCGAATCTCAACGACAGTAGAATAACGACCTTGGCACTGGCCAACGCCGCTGAGGCGGCAACGTCCCCGCGCCTTGCCAGGCGCCAGACCCCGATCGACACGCGCATCCCACAGGTGGCGCTTGCCCGGCTGCTTGAAGCAGCGCGCGACTTCAGGCCGGATACCATCGTCGTCGAAGGCATCCCGCTGTTTGCCCTGATCGAGCACCTGCGGCCGATGGCGCCAACGCTTGTGCTCGATATGCACAACATCGAGTCGGACCTGGCCCGGCAAATGATGCCGAAAACGAGTTGGCTGGCCGGGCTGTTCTCCAAGAAAACACGCCAGGTCAGGCGCATGCGCGACATGGAATTGAAGTCGCTTCGCATGGTCGACAGAGTCTGGGTCTGTTCCAAACAGGATCGAGAAAGACTGCGCGGCCTATCCGGTGGCCGCACCATCGCGGATGTGATTCCCAATGGAATTCCCCGCTTCGAGCTCATCCCCGAAACGCTGGTCAGCCAGCCCGCTATGATCAACGACCAGCCGACCCTGCTGTTTATCGGCCACCTCAACTATGCGCCGAACATCGAGGCGGCACGTCGGCTGGCAACGCAGATCCTGCCCAGGCTGCAAGCGACACTGGGCGGCGCGAAGCTGATCGTCGCCGGGCGCAGCCCCAACCGCGCGCTGAACGATCTCGCCGCGCTGCCCGATGTCGAGTTGATCGCCAATCCGGACGACCTGTCTGAACTTTACCGCCGCGCCCACCTGACCATCGTGCCTCTGATGACCGGCGGYGGCACGCGCCTGAAAATTCTTGAAGCGATGGCATGGGGGCTGCCGGTAGTGGCAACGCGGCTTGCCGCCGAGGGCCTCGAACTGATCGACGGCGTCGACATCGACTTTGCCGAGTCCGACGAGGAGCTGGCCGCCCGTGCAGCGGCCCTGTACACGGACCCGGTTCGGCGCGAGGCACGTCGGCTCCGCGCCCGCGAAACGGCTGCCCAGTGGTTCGGCCCTACTGCAGTCGAAGCAGCCGTGAGGGCAAGCCTGCTCTAGCGATTGGCTGCTGCCCTGTGGGCCGCTTCAGTAAAGCGGCTCTTGGAAAAGCATGGTGTCGCCGTCCATCAGCGCCTTGATCTGGCCGCTGCCGTCTTTGGCAATCGCGACCTTGATGCCGAAGCTGCGCAACGCGGGCTCAGCGCCAAAGTTGCGCTTGCGCATCTCCTCCTCGATCGCCAGCCCCTCGCCTTCCGGCACATAGTAGCGCTCGATGCCGTAGTCGACGCTGATGGTCGAACCTGGCGTCAGGCTCCAGCCATCGGAAACGTGTCCCACTATGTCGACTTCGTCTGCGCCAGCTTGTGTCGCCGCAGTTCCCAGCCAAGCCGAGGTTGCGCGCCAATAACCATCGGCATCCTTCTTCAAGCGCACGACAATAGGCCCTTCGGCCGTCGCCAGCTCCCCCTGGGGCAGGTTGGCGATTTTCTCCACCTCAATGCGCGAGATGTCATAGCCCAGCCGGACATAGTCACCGCGCAGCAGGTCGCGCGGGTCGACCGGTTCGACCTTGAGCAACACTTCCTTGCCGTGGCGAAGGATTGTGGCACGGCCAGCGATCATCCAGCCGAGGAAACCGATCTGCGCCAATGCGAGCAGGACTGCAGCGATGACGAGCTTGTAGCGAGGCATCATGCTGCTCCTTGAGTCGGCTGGGGCTTCATCCGCCGTTCGATGCGGATGATCGTATAGGCGAGGCCGGCGAGAATTATTGCGGCTGCGAAGAAGAAGCCTGCGGTGCCGAGCATCGAGCCAACCG
>NZ_JBFUKO010000736.1:0-2485 GCF_056400805.1 Aminobacter sp. P4_H6_2 | reverse complement strand
GCCCATCGCGCTGCAGCTCGCGCAGGATCTTGAGGTCGAACTGGTCGAGACCGTCACCCATTGCATGCTTCTCCACTTCCGTGCGCGTTTCATGCATAGATCGGTCCATATGGCATAAGAATGCAAGCACATTGCATCGAATAGGGAGCACAATACGCGTCACCTAATTTTGAGGAGGAATTTGCATGGGTCCGTTTCCGCACGATGCGCCGCCGGCCAGGATCAGCGCCGACAACCCCGCTGGCACCGACGGATTCGAATTCGTTGAATTCGCCCATCCCGAGCCGGAGAAGCTCGAAGAGCTGTTCGCCCGCATGGGCTATGTGCCAGTTGCACGTCACAAGACCAAGAACATCACCGTCTGGCGCCAGGGCGACATCAACTACCTGATCAATGCCGAGCCAGGCAGCCATGCCATGCGCTTCGTGGGCGAGCACGGCCCTTGTGCCGCATCGATGGCCTGGCGGGTGGTTGATGCCAAGCATGCCTTCGATCATGCGGTTTTGAAGGGGGCTGAGCCCTACACCGGCGACGACAAGGCGCTCGACGTACCGGCGATAGTCGGAATCGGCGGGTCGCTGCTCTACTTCGTCGACAAATATGGCGCGAAGGGCTCGACATATGCGGCGGAATTCGACTGGCTTGGCAAAGCCGATCCGAAGCCCGCAGGTGTCGGCTTCTACTTCCTCGATCACCTCACCCACAATGTCTATCGCGGCAACATGGACAAGTGGTGGGACTTCTACCGCGAGCTGTTCGGCTTCAAGCAGATCCACTTCTTCAATATCGACGGCCGCATCACCGGCCTGGTGAGCCGCGCGATCACCTCGCCCTGCGGCAAGATCCGCATCCCGCTGAACGAGTCCAAGGACGACACCAGCCAGATCGAGGAATATCTGCGGAAGTACAAGGGCGAAGGCATCCAGCACATCGCCGTTGGCACCGACGACATCTACAGCTCAACCGACAGGATCGCCGACAAGGGCCTGAAGTTCATGCCCGGCCCGCCCGACACCTATTACGAGCTGTCGCACACCCGCGTGCATGGCCATGAAGAGCCGATCGAACGGATGAAGAAATACGGCATCCTGATCGACGGCGAAGGCGTGGTCGATGGCGGCATGACCAAGATCCTGCTGCAGATATTCTCCAAGACCGTGATCGGGCCGATCTTCTTTGAGTTTATCCAGCGCAAGGGCGATGAAGGCTTCGGCGAGGGCAACTTCCGCGCCCTGTTCGAGTCGATCGAAGAAGACCAGATCCGGCGCGGCGCGATCTCCAATAACGCGGCGGCCTGAGCATAAAAGGCCCGGCTTCGACGAGAAGCCGGGCCTCAGGTCGCGCGCTGCGTCGTGGCAGCCTGAATACGCGCCCGGCGATAGGCATCCGGGATCGACAGCGCCCAGACGAACAGCCCGCCGGCATGGCGGCCGATGAAGCTCTGGTCGGGCGTGGTCGTGGCGTAAGTGATCACCGAAAACAAAACGACGAAGAAGGCGAAGGCGAGCCCGCGCGTGGCATCGCGCGCAGCGACATGCCCTGCCCCTGGCAAAACGATCGCCAGCGCCAGCACGATATAGGGGTTGATCGGCTTGGACATGGGAACCTCAGGCAGCTTCGTAGGTGTGGATTGCGGCTTCCGCTTCGGCAAACACCTCGCTCAGCGCGTTTGCCTCGGCAATGGCCAGGCTGACGAGTTCGGGCGAAATCGCAGTTAGCGGAAAACGGATCTGCCGCAGCAGAAGATGCGCGCCGGGCTCGCCTTGAGCGGCCTGGCGGATGATGCGGGTGCCACGCGGCGTGATGACGGCTTCCTTGATTTGCGGGTCGGCGAACAGGTTGCGAAACAGGGCCGAAACGCGCTCGACCTGCCAGGATGTTGCGCTGCCGTCACCGCGCATCAAAAGTGAGGCTTCGGTCTGTGGCGGGGTCATCCATTCCGCCATGTCGTGGACCAGCGAATAATATTCCGCGCCGGTCGGACGGGCGAGTGCGCCGATCGTCGGCCGTTTCAACGCTCCGGTTTCGCTCAAGGTCACCCTCAGCCACAGCTGGGGCAGCCGGCGGAAAACCATGGTGTCGACGATGAGCTCGACCTTGGCCTGGCGGCCATCGTCGAGGCGGCCGACAAGGGTCGGGAAATGATCAGGGCCGAAGGTGATGTGGGCATTGGCAAATAGCGCTGCCGAGTCATCGAGCAAGCCGTGGCGCTGGGCCAGCGCCGAGCGGTGCTCGCTCAGCGCACGAGTGCCCATCCAGCCGCAGCAGATGACGGCAAAGGCCGAAAGGGCGATCGTGGTGATCATTCGAGGCGCCTTGTTAAGTGAGAGACGGCGCGGGTTTGCGCCGCCTCTCCTGGCATGGTCAGTAGCCGACCGGCTTCGGCCAAGGCATGGTGAACTGGTCGCCGCGGCGCACGAACTGGTAGCGGCGGAAGTGGAACCAGAGCGATGCCACGATGTAGAAGCACATCATCGCACTGAGC
>NZ_JBFUKO010000735.1:0-2498 GCF_056400805.1 Aminobacter sp. P4_H6_2 | reverse complement strand
CCATAGGAGCCGACGTTAAGCAGGCCCTTCAGCGAAGCTTGATACAGCGTGGTTCCAAGGTCGCGTTGGCTTTCGTCGGCGGGGCAGTAGAGCTGCATCGTCACGACCTTCTTGCGCGCATCGGGATGCGGCTTGATCTGGTAGCCGTCCTTGTCGCTGTAAAGGACCGGCTTGGCGACCAGCCTGAGATCGTCCACGCTCTTGACCTTGTCGCCGCGGGCACGGATTTCGAGGCCCTCATGAAGCTGATGGCGGATCGCGGCCTCGATTTCGGGCGATGTCAGCATCTGCGACACGGCAGCCCACATATCGCGAACGCCGGCATCGACCTTGCCGACATTGTCGCCATAAAGGCGCAGCGCCATGCGGGTTCCGGTGCCGGTGATCGGGTCGTAGCCCTCGGTCGGGATCGACTTGATCAGTTCGGCGTAGAAATCGCTGGGAAAGAAGTCGCGGAAGAAAATGTGCGGGAAGGGCAGGGAGAAGCGGTCGGACGCCTCGATGCTCGTCACCGCGTGATCGATGAGTTCCCGGGTGAGGCTGTTGCCAGCCTCGACTTTGGCAGTTGCTGACATGTTCTCCCCCGAGAGTCAGTTGCTGTTCAGTCCACAGCCTTGGAATAAGACCTGATCGGTTCGTCGAGCAAGCTTTTTCGACGCGCACGTCCACCGGTCCTGCGGCTGGCCTAGCCCCTGGCCCCTGTTTGTGCTCTTTACCGGAGCCCAATATGGTCAATAATGCTGACATAAAATAGGGCAGCAAACGATGTCATACGACGCATTCCTTGCACTGCTGGTCTATGCCTTCGTGACCTCGATCACGCCGGGACCGAACAACTTCATGTTGCTGGCGTCGGGCGTGAATTTCGGCTTCGTGCGCACCATTCCGCATATGCTGGGCATCGGCTTCGGCTTTCTTTCGCTGCTGCTTGGCGTTGGCTTTGGCTTGGGTGCCGTGCTGACGGCTTTCCCCTCGCTGCATACGGTGCTCAAGATCGCAGGCGGCGCATACCTGCTTTATCTCGCCTGGCGGATCGGCATGTCGCGTTCGCTCGGCAAGGACGGTGACACCAAGGCGCGTCCGATGACCTTTTTGGAGGCTGCCGCATTCCAGTGGATCAACCCCAAGGCCTGGGTGATGGCGGTAACGGCGATGGCGGTCTACACCAGCCCGCAAGCGCCGTTCCTGTCGGTGCTGCTGATCTCTGGCGCCTTCGCGCTGGTCAATCTGCCGAGTGTTTCGAGCTGGGCTGGGTTCGGCATGGCGTTGCGCGGCTTTCTCGCCGATCCGGTGCGGCTCAAATGGTTCAACATCGCCATGGGCCTGCTACTCGCAGCAACACTGTGGCCAATGCTCAAGTGAGTATCGATTAGCTTGCGCAGCCGCGCGAGCGGGCATAGCTTTCGGCCATGTCGCACGATCATGACCACGACCACCATCACGACAATGAACTCGATCCGATGGCCGCACGCGTGCGGGCGCTGGAGACGATCCTCACCAAAAAGGGGCTGATCGATCCCGCGGCAATCGACGTCATTGTCGACACCTACGATACCAAGATCGGCCCGCGCAACGGCGCTGCCGTGGTGGCGAAAGCTTGGAGCGATCCAGATTATGCCGATTGGCTGAAGCGGGATGCGACGGCGGCCATCGCCTCGCTCGGCTTCACCGGCCGCCAGGGCGAGCACATGCAGGCGGTGTTCAACACTGACGAAACCCACAATCTCGTCGTCTGCACGCTGTGCTCCTGTTATCCGTGGTCGGTGCTCGGCCTGCCGCCGGTCTGGTACAAGGCGCCGCCATATCGCAGCAGGGCGGTGATCGACCCGCGCGGCGTGCTTGAAGAATTTGGCGTCGCGCTGCCGGCTGACCAGAAAATCCGCGTCTGGGATTCCACCGCCGAGTTGCGCTACCTCGTCGTGCCGCAGCGTCCCAAGGGCACGGAAGGCTGGAGCGAGGCGCAATTGGCCGATCTTGTGACACGTGATTCAATGATCGGCACTGGCCTTGCCAGGGAGGCCGCATGAACGGTCCCCACGATCTTGGCGGACAGATGGGCTTTGGGCCGATCGCGCCCGAGACGGACGAGCCCTACTTCCACGCCGAGTGGGAAAAGCGCGCGCTGGGCGTGACCCTGACAGCAGGTGCGATGGGCGCCTGGAACATCGACGAAAGCCGGCACAAACGCGAAAACCTGCGCCCCGCCGACTACTACAGCTCAAGCTACTATGAGATCTGGATCAAGGCGCTGGAAGGGCTGCTTGAGCGCCATGGCTTCGTTACCGCGCGCGATCTTGCCGAAGGCGATGCCGTCGATCTGGCGGCGACGCCCAAGCGGGTGCTGAGGGCGGAAAATGTGCCGGCGACGCTTGCCAAGGGTGGGCCTTGCGACCGGCCTGTTGCGGTGCCCGCGCGGTTTGCCACTGGTCAGCGCGTGCGGACGAAGAACTTTCACCCCACCGGACATACTCGGCTGCCGCGCTATGCGCGTGGCAAGC
>NZ_JBFUKO010000734.1:0-2500 GCF_056400805.1 Aminobacter sp. P4_H6_2 | reverse complement strand
GCGCGGCGCTCTGATGCCGGCGACAGCCGGGGCGATGTTTCATTTCTCTTGAAAGGCGTCGAGCGGTCGAACTCGCCATGCGGGTACTGCAGGCGAGTGGACTGCCATGAGCAAACAGATGGTTGAAGGGCTGGGGAATTATCAGCACCGGCGCCGCATGGTGCTTGCCGCGCTGATCATCGCCATGTTTGCGGCGCTGTTGTTCGGCCAGTCGACCTTCCCGCCCGAAACGACAGTCCACGAAGTCCTCGAGATGGCCGGCCTGCTGATGATCTTCCTCGGCATCGTCGGGCGCCTGTGGTGCACGCTCTACATCGGCGGGCGCAAGTCGGGGGAGATCGTTACAGGCGGGCCCTATTCGATGACTCGCAACCCGCTTTACGTGTTTTCGACGCTGGCGGCGGCCGGCGTCGGCGCCCAGATGGGCTCCATCGTCGCCACGATCGGCTTTGCCGCATTGTGCGCCTTGGCCTTCCATATCGTCATCCTGCGCGAGGAACGGCATCTCGACTCGCTCTTCGGCCCCGAATACCAGGCTTATGTCGCCAGGGTGCCGCGCTTCTTTCCCAACATTTCCCTCTACCAGGAGGGCAATACGGGCAGCTTCAACCCCCGTATCCTGCTGACGACGCTGCTTGACGGCCTGGTATTCCTGGTAGCACTTCCTGTGTTCGAGATGATCGATAATGCCCAGATGACGGGCACGCTGCCGGTCCTGTTCCGCATTCCCTGAGCTTTGCGATTCATTGCATTTGCGCAGCGCCCAGGGTGTTGCGCATTGCACCACTTCCGCGTATATAGCCGCGTCCCAGAACCGCCCGGCAGGGCATGCCGTGGCGGTTCCATTTGCTTTTCGGGCTTTGGTCGGCCTGAAAACAACAACATGAGGGATTTCGCAAGCATCTCCGGGTGCCGAGGAATCCTAAGAACGGAGTAGCAAAATGCCCAAGATGAAGACCAAATCCGCTGCCAAGAAGCGGTTCAAGATCACCGGGACCGGCAAGGTCCTGGCGGCTGCCGCCGGCAAGCGCCATGGCATGATCAAGCGTTCCAACAAGTTTATTCGCGATGCCCGTGGCACGATGGTYCTGGCTGAACCGGACGCCAAGAAGGTCATMAAGAATTTTCTTCCGAACGGCCTCTGAGCCCTCGGTCTGGACAGCGTTTTAAGGAGATCATGACATGGCACGTGTAAAAAGGGGCGTAACGTCCCACGCCAAGCACAAGAAGGTTCTCGAGCAGGCCAAGGGTTTCTACGGCCGCCGCAAGAACACCATCCGCATTGCCAAGCAGGCGGTTGAGAAGTCGAAGCAGTACGCTTACCGCGACCGCAAGAACCGCAAGCGCAACTTCCGCGCCCTGTGGGTCCAGCGTATCAACGCAGCGGTCCGCGAGCATGGCCTGACATATGGCCGCTTCATCGACGGCCTGAACAAGGCCAACATCGAGATCGATCGCAAGATCCTCTCCGACATGGCCATCCACGAGCCCCAGGCATTTGCCGTGCTCGTTGCCAAGGCCAAGGTTGCTCTTGAGTACCTCAAGAACACCACCCCGAATGCTTTTGAAAGCGCTGTTGCTTAACCAGCGCCTTCCCAAGCATCACAGACTTGATTTGGGAAACCCGCGCTGGCACGGCTGGCGCGGGTTTTTCTTTGCAGCAACGAAGGGCCGTTTGGGCCGCAACGGAACTGGACCATGAGCGATCTTGAAACTCTCGAACAATCGCTGCTGAGCGACATCGCTTCCGCCTCCGACGAACAGGCCATCGAGGCGGTGCGAGTTGCCGCCCTCGGCAAGAAAGGCTCGGTCTCGGAGATGCTGAAGACGCTCGGCGCGATGAGCGCCGAAGAGCGCCAGACCAAGGGTCCGGCGATCAACGGCCTCAAGAACCGCGTCACCGATGCGCTCTCCGCTCGCAAGACCGAGCTGCGCGACGTAGCCATCACCGCGCGCCTGATTGCCGAAAAGGTCGACGTCACCTTGCCGGTGCGCCAGTCGCCGGCCGAGCGCGGCCGCATCCATCCGATCAGCCAGGTCATCGACGAGATCGCGGCGATCTTCGGCGATCTCGGCTTTGCCATTGCTGAAGGTCCCGATGTCGAGACCGATCACTACAATTTCACCGCGCTGAACTTCCCCGAGGGGCATCCGGCGCGCGAGATGCACGACACCTTCTTCTTCCCGCCTGACCAGAATGGCGAGCGCAAGCTTTTGCGCACCCACACCTCGCCGGTGCAGATCCGCACCATGGAGACGCAGAAGCCGCCGATCCGCATCGTCATTCCCGGCAAGACCTACCGGCAGGATTCGGACGCCACGCACTCGCCGATGTTCCATCAGGTCGAGGGTCTGGTGATCGACAAGACCGCCAACATCGCCAACATGAAGTGGGTGCTGGAAGAGTTCTGCAAGGCGTTCTTCGAGGTGCCGTCCGTCAAGATGCGCTTCCGCCCGTCCTTCTTCCCGTTCACCGAGCCGAGCCTCGAGGTCGACATCC
>NZ_JBFUKO010000733.1:0-2511 GCF_056400805.1 Aminobacter sp. P4_H6_2 | reverse complement strand
GACCGAGAGTGAGGTGCGGGCGCCGGTGATCATCCGCGACAGCACATCGCGGCCGAACTCGTCGGTGCCGAACAGATGCGTCAGCGACGGAGCCTGGTTCATGATGCCCAGGTCCTGCTGGTCGTAGGGGTACGGCGAAAGCCACGGCGCAAACAGCGCGCCGATGACCAGAAGCAACAGAAACGCCCCTGAAATGCCGCCCTTGAAGGTCGAGACGGCCTTGAGCAGTGCCAATGCACGATGTCTGATCATGCCCGTGCCTCGCGCTGGCGTGGGTCCATCGCCGCCTGGACGATGTCGCCGATCAGGGCGCCGATGATTACGGCCATGGCCAGCATGAGCAGGCAGCCCTGCACCAGGGGATAGTCGCGCTGGTTCAACGCCCGGATCAGCAGCGAGCCCAGGCCCGGACGGGCGAAGACGTATTCGATCGTCACGGCACCACCCAAAACCCAGCCGATGCGCAGGCTGAGGATGGTGACGACCGGAACCATGGCGTGGCGGAGCACATGGCGCAGCTGGATGATGAAGGGTGGCAGCCCCTTGGCGTGCAACAGGGTCACGAAATCCTGTCGCGACGTCTCGATCATGGCGATCCGGGTGACCCGCGCCACCAGCGCGATGCCGCCGAGGCCGGCAGCGATCACGGGCAGGATGAGGGAACTCCAGCCGCGCGCCCCCGACACCGGGACCCAGCCGAGCCACACGGCGAAAACCAGGATCAGCAGCAAGCCGAGCCAGAAGCTTGGCACCGTCGAGCCGAGCAGGATGAAGCCGGTGATCGTGTCGTCGACGCGGGTACCCTGGTAGCTCGCCGCAATCACGCCGGCAGCAATGCCGGTCAGCGTCGAAAACAGCAGTGCCGCAACACCCAGTTCGAGGCTGTAGGGCAGGTTTCGGGCGATCAATGCGCTTACCGGGCGCCCCTGTATGATGGAGGTGCCAAGATCGCCGGTCAGAAGCCGTCCCATCCAGGTGACGTATTGCTCGACGAGACTACGGTCGAGACCGTACTTCGCCGCGATCAGCAGTCGCTGCTCCGGCGTCGAGCCAGCGCGCATGAGATTGTCGATGGGGTCGCCCGGCACCAGGTGGATGATGAAAAACACCACCAGCGAGACGACAAAGAAAACGGGCAGCAGCAGCACCAGCCGCCTCAAGGTGAAGCCGATCATAACGTTCTGCCGACCCGCTTAACCAATGACCTTGATGTCGACGGTCGTTGCCTGCACGAGCTGCGTGCCGCGCAGCTTTTCCGGCACTTCGAGCATTGTCTTGTTGAACGCATAGTTCTGCACCGGCTCGTGGATCGGCACGAACAGGAAGTTGCCGATCAGGTTCTCCTGATACTTCTTGAAATTGGCCACCCGCTCGTCCTGCGTCTTCGACTGCTGCATGGCGACRTTGCGAAGCTCCTGCGATTTCTCGTCYTGCCAGCCGGAGGAGTTCGGATAGGGAATGTTGGTGGTGCTGAAGAACCAGTCGAGAATGTCGGCGTTGTTCCAGCCATACTGACGCACCGCAAGCTGATGCTGGCCCTTCTTGAGCTGATCGACGACCGTCGTGCTATCGAAGATGTCGATCTCGACAACCATGCCGATTGCCTTGAGCTGCGCCTGGACTATCTCGGCAGTACGTTTGATCGCCGTCTCCGACTGCGCCGTCAGCTTGATCTTCAGCGGCTTGCCGTCCTTGCTCCGGAAACCGTCATCACCGCGCTGCCACCCGGCCTTGTCTAGAAGCTCGTTGGCCTTGGCCAGGTCGTGACGGATTTCCAGCTTGGGATCGATCTTCGATTCCACCAGCGTGCTGATCAGGAACTGGTGCGCTTCGAGGCCGACGCCGTTGAAGACGCTCTTGAGGATGGCGCCCTGGTCGACCGCCAGCGCGGTTGCCTGGCGCACGGCGGCATCGCCGAAGGGCTCGGCTCGGGTGTTGAACGCGAGGTACGTGATCCCGAAGCCAGGCAGGGTCCGGAAGTCCAGTATCTCTTCTGCCTGAAGTTGCGGCAGGAACTGGTCCGGCACGCCGAGCAGCAAGCCGACGCCGCCCGTCTTCAGTTCGAGGAAAGCCGTCGAGGCATCGGGAATTTCTCGCAGGGTCAGCCGCTTGATGTGCGGTGCTCCCTTGTTGTCCGAGAGGTCGCTGCCCCAGTTGTAATCCTCATTGGCAACCAGCACGGTTTCCTGGCCTACGGCAAAGCTCTCGAACTTGTAGGGCCCGGTTCCGACGGCCTCTGTCACACCAAAATTGTCACCGGCCGCGTCGTAGGACTTCGGCGACGGGACGCCCATGAAGGACGACGCCAGATTGAAAATCAAATTCGGCTCTGCCCGTTTCATGACGAAGCGAACAGTGTAGTCGTCGACAACCTCGACACGATCGACAGCGTCGACAAGGTACTCGTTGGCGCTGCCTTTGAACTTGGGGATCCACCACGCTATGGTCGCGGCATTAAACAGTTCACCATCATGGAAGCGAACACCTTGCCGCAACTTGAAGGTCCAGTTC
>NZ_JBFUKO010000732.1:0-2516 GCF_056400805.1 Aminobacter sp. P4_H6_2 | reverse complement strand
CTCCTTGGTTGCGTCCGCCCTGCACAATCATGGATTGAGGTTGCAAGCGATACCAGCTGTCTCCTTCACAATGCCCTGATTCCACAGGGCGATTGAGCATTGATGTGGAGAACGGAGCGGCCGACTTCGATAGGCTGTGGTCACATGAAGCCATGCGATACGATGCCGTACGGACCCTGCTTGGTGAAATCCGAGGCCTCCTGCCAAGGCCTTCAGCCTGACAGCAGTCACCGCGAGCCTTTTCCCAATTCCCCAAACGCAAAAGCCCCCGCGGCCAAGATGGTCGAAAGTGAACATGCTGGCGTCATCGCCTTGTCTCGCTATGCCAACCCTGCAATTGGCGAATATGGCGCCATGCGGGTGGGCCGTGGTGTCGACCACCACAAGGGCTTTTCGCCTCCTCGGAGCAGAAATCCGGCTCGCGCCACGCCCGATCGATGAATGTCGATTGCTCCTAGCAGCGCCGTGCATCCGGATGGAAACACAAGGACGCTCTAACGCTTTGACTTTGCGCTTTCTTGCTGACGCCAAGTGACCCCACTTGGCTGCAAAATGCGCTGGCTTTCATAAAGGACTTCTTAACGATCACGCTCGCAATTGTGATTGCTCGGTCGAAGCGCCTGTCCCTGCGTGACCCTGTCAGATATGCCGAAGGTAATCGGGCTCATCCGATAGAAGCTCGAAGTCGCGAGGACGAATGCTGGACAAGCTTACCGCAATAGCACTTCACAAGTGGGTTCACGTTACGCTTCTGACGGTGGCCGGCAGTCTCGCATATGTGGTCATCTCGCTGGCCTTGCAATTCCTGATTTTCGGGGGCGCCGACGCCGACACGTTTGGGCGAGACCTGCTGAACGCTTTCATCCTCCCGCTCATGTTTATCGCGCCACTGCTTGCCCTGCTGAGCCTGAAGCTCAACGAGAATTTGTCGCTCAGGCAGAAATACGCTCAGGAACTTGCGCATGATAGCCTCACCTCATGTCTCAATGGACCGCTTTTTTCGGCCGCGATCGACGTCTTCCACCCGGGGACCGGGCCGCGAAAGGGCGCGCTGCTGGTGATAGACATCGACCATATGAGAAGGATCAATGAGCACATAGGGTATAATGCCGGAAATCACGCGCTCAGAGTCATTGCGGAAACAATCCGCGCGTCGGTGCGAGGCGGCGATCTGGTCGGTCGCATCGGCGGTGATGAATTCGGAGTGTACTTGCCCGGCGCCACCCAAGAGAATGCCGAGAAAGTCGCGGAACGCATTCGACATGCCGTAACCGAAGCGCGCTTGGAACCCAGCGGGTCGAATTGGTCTGTGACCGTCAGCGTCGGAGCCGTTCTGTTCGACACAGAGACCACTGTCGACAATCTGCTTGTTGCAGCCGATCACCAGATGCAGGTTGCCAAGGAGAGAGGACGCAATCGCATCGAATACGCTCAGCTTCGGCACGAGGCTTCGTCGTCTCGGCCTTCACTCCATTGACCACTGACGTGGACGAGTCCTTCGCCCGATGCTGGCTTCCTGAGGTTCCGGTGCATCAGATTGCCGAGAACGCTGGCGCGGGCGCTCGCTGATCGAAGAGCCTAGGGAGTTCTTCCGATATGAGAACGAAATAGGAACACGCACCTTGATGAGTCAATTCACATTGCGCTAACCTATGGGGCAGGAGCGACTAACCGCATCTGCTGAATTAGGCAGCACCAGGAGGCGCCGCCGCGAGTCGAGCGCACGTTCGCGGCCGGTGACGCCGACCGCGCAAAGGCCGTGAAGCTGTTGACCGACGCGCTGTCCATCCTCGATAAGGGCGGGAAGAAGTAGCCTTGGGACGGGCTGTGTGTGCAGTTCTACAGTGACAACCTGAATAGGAGACACAATGCCGACAATCGTTGACGACCTACGAGCAATAGCCGCAAACCCTGCCAGCAAGACAAAAGCCGAAGTGGTCGAAATCCTACTTGCTGCAGCCGACCGGATCGAATCGAAACGCATCGCATTGGCAAGAGCGAAGAACGATAGCAAGGACGTAAAGCGAGCCAGCTAAGCTCAACGAGATGCGGTTTAACGGATAGCCTGTGGGGCCTGGGGATGAAACAGCTACTCCTAGCCACTATGGCCATGTTCGCCTTCGCCGGGTGTACGACGGCGCCCGCCGAGTATGCGGCCACACTCTCGACGCAAGACCCAAAATGGAGCTCGCCGGAGTGCGAACAAATCCGCGCGAAGGCATTGAACTACAAGGCTGGAGAAACAATGAGCATACCGGCCAGCCTACTGCTTGGCCCGTATGGGCTTGGGATGGCCCTAGCTGGCAAAGAGCACCAGGAAAAGCAACGAAAGCTCCTCGCCCGCGATATGCATATGCTATGCTCCAGTCTGCCCCTTCCCGCCAAACTGGGCTGAGAACCATGGCCGCCGAGTTCATCTCCGAGTTGATCCGGGCCGCAAATGAGACTGACAGATTGACCGAACAAGAACAGGCTCGGCTGCTCCAACGCGCCGCGTCGACGATCAGGGATTACCG
>NZ_JBFUKO010000731.1:0-2520 GCF_056400805.1 Aminobacter sp. P4_H6_2 | reverse complement strand
GTATTCTACCTCACTTCAGGGAGTAGGCATGCGCTACGTACAGCTTCGAGCTTTTCATTATGTTGCGATTTGCGGCGGCTTTTCGCGCGCCGCCGAGACGCTGTTTCTCACCCAGCCGGCGATATCCGACCAGGTGCGCAAGCTCGAGGAAGAATACGACGTCCTGCTCTTCAACCGCCATAAGAAGCAGGTGACGCCGACGGCAGCCGGGCAGCAATTGCTCGAAATCACGCGGCGCATGTTCGACACCGAGCAGCAGGCGCTTGAGCTTCTGTCGGAATCCCGCGCGCTGCGCTCGGGCACGCTGCGCATCGTCGCCGACGCCGCTCACCATCTGCTGCATATCCTCGGCCAGTTCCGCCAAAAATATCCCGGCATCCAGGTGTCTGTGCGCGCCGGCAACACCGAGACCGTCATCTCCAGCCTCTACAGCTACGAGGCGGACATCGGCGTGCTCGGCGAAATTCCCATCGGCCGCGATTTCGAGGTGGTCAAACTGAACTCGACGCCGATCATTGCCTTCGTATCCACCGACCACCCGCTTGCCTCGGCCAAGTCGCTGTCGCTGCACGAACTGTCCCTGCTGCCGCTGGTCATGCGCGAGCGCGGCTCAAAGACCCGCGCCAAGCTCGAAGACCTGGCCATCAAGGAAGGTTTCGAGTTCAAGCCGGCGATCGAGGCGGAAGGCCGCGAGGCGGTGCGCGAGATCGTGGCGTCGGGCGCTGGCATAGGCTTCGTCTCCGCTGCTGAGTTCGGGCAAGACGCGCGGCTGGTGCAGATCCCGATCGCTGCACCCGAAATGCTGATGGATGAGGCGCTGATCTGCCTCAAGGAGCGCAGCGGGGGTAAGCTGGTGCGGGTGTTTTTGGATATTGCGCGGTCGATGGCGGCGGGTTGAAAGCAAGTGTGGCCACCGGCGCTTCGACCGCACATTCTGTCTTGAATTTCTCGCCTTGGTCGATTACCAAACCGTCACCAGGCCGGGCCCCTCTGGCAGTCAATAATGGCTGTGATGTCGGACTGGAATTTCAATCCGGCGGCCTGGCTTTGACGTTCCGTACTCCTTGACAGCACTTGGCGAGTTTCGCGCGGATTCCGCGCTAAGCAGAGCATGTGCGAGCCACGCCGCCCTAGCGACAGCAAAGGGTGCCGCATGACAGAACTATTCACTCCCGAAGCCTTATCGGCTCTCCTCCAGGTCATCATGATCGACCTGGTGCTGGCGGGCGACAACGCCATCGTAATCGGCCTCGCCGCTGCCGGCCTGCCCAAGGATCAACGCGCCAAAGCAATCCTCATCGGCATCATCGCAGCAACCGTGCTGCGCATCGGCTTTGCTGCGGCAACGACCCAACTCCTTCAGATTGTCGGCCTGCTGCTTGCCGGCGGCGTGCTTCTGCTGTGGGTGTGCTGGAAGATGTGGCGCGAACTTCGCCATAACCATGCCGAAGAGACGCAGGCCGTCGAAGCACTTTCCGAGGCGGATATCGATGGCGACGGAAAGGTCGCTGGCACCGCCCCGCGCAAGACCTTCGCGCAGGCCGCGTGGCAGATCGTCATCGCCGATGTGTCCATGTCGCTCGACAATGTGCTTGCCGTTGCAGGTGCTGCCCGCGATCACCCCAACGTCCTGGTCTTCGGCCTGGTTCTGTCGATCGCGCTGATGGGCATTGCCGCCAGCTTCATCGCCAACCTGCTGCAAAAGCATCGCTGGATCGCCTATGTCGGCCTGGTGATTATTCTCTACGTCGCCGGCGAGATGATCTACCGCGGCGTCCTGGAGGTCATGCCCTATCTCAGAGGCGCCTGAGACGGGCCCATGCATGCCGGAGCGACATTGCTCCGGCATGCAGCCTTCGACACCTACCAAGCTATCGCTCGCCCCAAGAGATTCCTCTAGTGTGAAACAATTTTTCATGCTATGAATAGTCAGTCTTCGGATTTGATCGGCAGAACGACCGCATCCGAACATTCGCAGAACCAATCAACCGAACCGCGAGCTGAAGTGGCCAACGCTTCAGACAGGTCGTTATTGACCGGCGATAGCTATGAAAACGGCTTCGACCCTATTGCAGCTTCTGGCACTGAGCGCATGTCTCGTGGCTCGGCTGCTTTGCGCTGGTGAGCTTCAAATGCCAGGCGTGCGCCGGGCCATGCAGACGATTGCGGTGCCGGGCAACCGGCGATCACCGAGTGCCTTGGTCAAGCAAAACCTGCATACGTCAGCGCCGTAGCGCCGGAACAGGCAATGGCGAACAGTTCAGATGGCGAAAGCTTCGCTAGTGCTCGTCCCACGCCGCCATTGGGACGCCGGGGACATAGAGCGAAATCGGCCGGATTTCATACACCGCAGTCGGGTTGGCGGAGCGCAATTCGCGTGCCGCTGCGACAGCTCCGTCGATCGTTGGATAGTCCACGACGTAGAAACCGAGCAATTGCTCCTTGGTCTCGGCAAAGGGACCGTCGGTGACGAAGCCGAGCCCTTTTCCTCTCAAGGTCACCGCGCGCTCTGTTCGCCCC
>NZ_JBFUKO010000730.1:0-2522 GCF_056400805.1 Aminobacter sp. P4_H6_2 | reverse complement strand
CCCTTGTCGGCCTCCGCGGAGACGATCCTCGGCGCTCTGTCAAAGGCGTACCAGAACAATTCATCGCTCAATTCGGCCCGCGCCGGCGTGCGCGTCACCGATGAAAACGTGGCCATCGCCAAGTCCGGCTGGCGCCCGACCGTGGCTGCGACGGCAGGCATTGACTATACGACAACGCGTCTGTCGGGTTTGACCACCAATCTGTCCGTCGGGTCTTTCGGCGTTCAGATCAATCAGACGCTGTTCGACGGATTCCAGACCAAGAACAATGTCGCTGCCGCAGAGTCGCGTGTGCGGGCCTCGTTCGAGTCGCTTCGCAACACCGAGCAGACAACGCTGTTCAATGCCGCAACATCCTATATGGACGTCATTCGCGATCGTCAGGTGGCGGTGCTGACGGAGCGCAATCTGCAGTTCCTGACTGAACAGGTGCGTGCGGCGCGCTCGCGTTTCGACGTGGGTGAGGGGACGCGTACCGACGTGGCTCAGGCGGATGCGTCGCGCTCCGCWGCGGTCGCGTCGCTGGCTGCAGCGCGCGCCCAAGCCGAGTCCAGCGCGGCTGTCTATCGCCAGATCGTCGGAGACGATCCGAAAAATCTGAAGGCGGCATCGCCTGTCGCGAAGCTTTTGCCTAAAAGCCTCAATGGGGCGATCGCTATCGCAGCGGAACAGCATCCGGCGATACTTGCGACGGAATACCTTGTCGACGCGGCAGGATTCTCCGTGAAATCGGCGGAAGGCCAATTGTTGCCGCAGGTGTCTGCTTCCGCAGGCGTTTCGCAGGCCTATCGCAATACGTCGCCGGGCTCCTTGGCTGATGGCAATGCCGCCTCGGCTACCATCGGTGCCACTTTGACCGTGCCGATATATCAGGGTGGTCGTGTTGCCGCGACCGTACGCCAGCAAAAGGAAACGCTTGGCCAGGCCCGGATCGAGGTTGATGTCAGTCGTGACCAGGTTCGGGCGGCAGTGACGGCTGCCTGGACGCAATACGTCGCGGCCCTTGAGAGCGTGACGGCCAATCGGGCGCTTGTGGCGGCGCAGCAACTTGCACTTAATGGCGTCATTGAGGAGCGCAATGTGGGTCAGCGTACGACGCTCGACGTGCTGAACGCGCAGGCCGACGTCATTACCGCCCAGATCAACCTCGCAACGTCTGAGCGCGACACGGTGGTGGCAAGTTATGCCATTCTATCGGCTACGGGCCATCTGTCGACCGAGCGGCTCGGGCTCCAGGTCACAAAATACGAGCCGAAAGAGCATTACAACGCCGTAAAGGACAAGTGGTACGGTCTGCGCACGCCGGACGGCCGCTGACCGTCATAGCGATTGCTGAATTTCAGGCGGGCGCCTGCTCCGATGGAGCGGCGCCCGTTTTCATTTGCCGGCCAAGAGCAGATCACAGCGCAGCTTGGTAATCTGTTGAAATCGCCGGGCCTGTCCGATTGGGGATTCTCGAAGAGGAATCAGTAGGCTACGCTTGGGCTCTGATTCGAAGCCCGTTTCGACGGGCGGGTTTTGTAACCTGTCACGAAGGCGGCGGATGTGACGATGGCCCAGGCTAGCAGCGCTCAGCGCGAACCCTCGATGGAAGAGATTCTCGCTTCCATCCGCAGGATCATCGAAGACAACGATACTGGACGCCGTCCGGCAGTTGACTTCGAGCAGATGCGCCCTGAGCCGGAAGACGACCGTAGCGAGCGCAATGTCATCGAAGTCGAGGCATTCAGAGCTGAACTACAGGCGACCAAGGCCGTGCCGGCCGACGTGAAGCTTGTCGAAATCGCTCCAACTCCTGGTAAACTCGATACGGTGCGTGGCGACGAAGCGAGCTCGGCACTTTGGCCGTCGATTGAGGCGAAGACGCCTTTGGTTACAAAGACGCCCGTGCCGGCGGTCGAAGCACTGGCAGCAGTGCGCGCGACCGCAGCAAGCTGGACGCCCAAATCCACCTTGGYCGTCGAGCAAATGGAACGCCTGGCCGGCCCGCCACGCGAACCGGAAAAGGTAGAGGCACCGGTCGTTGCGGTACCCGCAGAGCCGGCAACTGCCGACGAGTTGCTTTCGGCCAAGCCGGTGATCATCTCCGAGCAGGCAGGCCGTCAGGTGTCGGCAGCCTTTGGCGAGCTCAACGATGCGTATGCGGCGCGCAGCCGAAAGTCGTTCGACGACATTGCTGCCGAGATGATGCGGCCGATGCTGCAGGATTGGCTCGACAACAACCTGCCGACGCTAGTCGAGCGGCTGGTGCGTGAAGAGATCGAGCGCGTGGCACGCGGCGCCTGACAGTCTAAGGCGCCTCTGACATAGGCTTTCATCGCGCGGAAATTGCGATTCCTGGTCAATGGTTTGCGTTGAACAGTGCATGTCGAAGGTGAAGTGCCTTTGCCATCGCCAAGCGCTTTGGCTGCCTGCGGGCCGCAATAATTCGTTCGTTCGGCGCCTGCCATGAGGTTGCCATCGGGTTCGGCAACAATGAAGCTGCACGCGCTGTTCGCGTCACCTTGCGGCCCCGACAGTTG
>NZ_JBFUKO010000729.1:0-2523 GCF_056400805.1 Aminobacter sp. P4_H6_2 | reverse complement strand
GGAATGATTTGACGCAATCTTATCGTTTGAACGACCGTCGCCGGCCACCATACTCTTCAGCTCACGACGCCGGACATTTCGATCTCGGTTTTGACGCCAAGCCGTTCCTTCCAGGAGGCCGCTTGACGCTGGCCGAAGGTTTGCCGGAACGGCGTCCAATGACAAAGGGGAGTGAGTTAATGGGAATACTCGGRAAACGAGCCGCCGGATGCATCCTTTCGCTCGCATTGGCGACGACGGCTGCCATTGCGCAGGAGCCTGATACCGCAGTGGTCTTGCGCGTCAGTGATGCGGACCGCTACGATCCGCAGCGCTCCACCGCGCTGGCCGCCGCCGAAATCCTCTACATGGTCGGCGAAACGCTGGTGACGCTCGACCGCGATCTCAAGACCCTCCGCCCCGGCCTGGCGGAGCGCTGGGAGGTCAGCGCCGACGGCCTCACCTACACCTTTCACCTGCGCCGCGACGTCAGCTTCTGCGATGCCAAGCCTTTCACCGCAAAGGCCGTGGTCGGTACGATGGATCGCTGGCTCAATCCGGATTTCCCAGGCGTCAGCAAATGGAAGGCCGGCAAGGTCGAAAGCGTAAAGGCGCTCGACGACTACACCGTCGAATACAAGCTGAAGGAGCCATATTCGGAACTGCTGTACCAGATGACGCAGTTCAATTTCATTATCATCGACCCGGACCAGGCGAGTGCACTGAAGGATGATTTCGGCGTCGCCGCCTTCAACGGCACCGGAGCATTCTGCTTCCAGTCGTGGACGCCGCGCACCCAGACGGTGCTGACCCGTCACGATGGCTATCGCTGGGGCCCGTCCTTCATGACGAATCCGGGACCGGCAGAGGTCGCGAAAATCGTCTGGAAGATAGTGCCGGAAGAGGCAACACTTGCCGCCGCCCTGCAGACCGGCGAAGGCGACGTATCCTTCGCGGTGCCCGCATGGGCTCTCTCCCAGTTGCAGGCGACACCTTCAATCCAGCTGCTGCGGCCCGAAGCGGGCTTCCGCACGCACTATGTCGGCATGAAGATCACGCGCCCCGATCTGGGCGACAAACGCGTCCGCGAAGCGCTAAGCCTGGCAATCGACCAGAGCGCCATCGCCGACGCGATCTTCTTCGGCGAGGCCGATGCAGCCAGGTCCTACTATTCCGAGGCCGCGCGCGACTTCAATCCCAAGATGAAGCTGGACGCATTCGGCTATGACCCTGAAAAGGCCAAGGCGCTGCTCGACGAGGCAGGCTGGGTCTCCAGTGACGGCGGTGTCCGCATGAAGGACGGCAAGCCTTTGTCGCTAATTTTCTATGGTTTCACTGGCGATTCAGACAAGCAGATGGCCGAGACCATCCAGGGTGATCTGCGCAAGATCGGCGTCGACCTGAAGGTCGAGCTCTATGATCCAACGATCGTATGGGGCAAGCTGAAGACCCAGGATTTCGACCTGTACCAGATGAGCTATCCGTATCTGAGCGCGGGCGACGCTATGAACCTGTACTTCCTGTCGTCGAACATGCCCACCCCCAACCGGATGAACTGGAACGATCCCAAGACCGATCAACTGATCGACGCCGGCAACCGCGCGACTTCGGCGGAAGCACGCTTTGCCGCCTTCGCCGAGGCCGGCGCGATCATCCACGACGCCGTGTTGTGGAAGCCGCTGGTCAACGAAAAGCTGGTCGTGGTGGCCGGGCCGCGCGTTGCGCCGTTCAAGCCGCACGGCATCAGCGGTGCACCTCTCTACAACGGGCTGGATCTCAAGCTGGCGAAATGACGGTTGTGGTCCACCGCGCCCAGCATGGCTGCTGGCGCGGTGGACCACTCGAACGCCGGGGATTTCGGGTAATGCCCAAAGTCCTTGAAATGATGCCCGCTTGGGAGAAGACAACGTGACGCGACAGCTCCTTTGGCGCTTGTTGACCTCGATACCTGTGCTGCTTGGTGTGCTTCTGGTCGGTTTCCTGATGCTTCAGGTCATTCCGACCGACCCCGCTATCATCATCGCCGGACCGTCGGGAACTGCTGCCGAAATCGAAGACATCCGCCGCCAGCTCGGCCTCGACGCCCCGATCATGATGCAGTTCTGGCTTTATCTGCTACGTGTCCTGCAAGGCGATCTTGGGCGGTCGATCATCAACAATGCGCCGGTCGCCGGAGAGCTTGTGACGGCGCTTGGGCCGACCATCGAACTGATGGTGGCTAGCCTGATCTGGGCGGTCCCTCTTGGCATCCTGCTTGGCACGCTTGCCGCCATGCGCCGTGGGCAGGTCTTTGACCGCGCCGTCACCGCGCTGTCGGTAGCAGGTGTTTCCGTCCCTGCATTCTGGGTCGGGCTTCTGCTGCTGCAGTTCGCAGCGTTCCGGTGGCAGCTGTTTCCGCTGCAAGGCCGGGGCGGGCCGCTGTGGACGCTCAACGGCTTGCATCATGTCGCACTGCCTGCGCTGACGCTGGGGCTGATCTTCATCGGGCCGGTAGCGCGGATGACCCGCACCGCGGTGGTCGAGGTGTTGGGCGCCGACTTCATC
>NZ_JBFUKO010000728.1:0-2523 GCF_056400805.1 Aminobacter sp. P4_H6_2 | reverse complement strand
GTTTTTGCGGTGGGTATTTCGTGGGCGCTGCCTAGGGCTGGCGCCGCCGACAAGATTGCCGGAGAGGTTGAGCGGCAAATGAAGGGTGGCTGGCAGGGGGACCGAACTTAATGCCGTTCAAGGCGCAGGAACGCCGCTACGACAGCGCGGTTTCCATCGCGACCTATGTGGGCAGCACCAACCCGGCATGGGCTGCTGAGGCAGCAGCATTCGTTGCGTGGCGTGATGCTGTCTGGGCGTATGCGTATATCGAGCTCGACAGGGTGATGGGTGGCCAGCGCCCGCAGCCGACGGTCTCTGAATTGATCGCCGAACTGCCAGCGCTTACCTGGCCGGCCTAGTCATCAGCTAGCGTCCCGAGCCTTTGGGGCAGACGACACCTGGACCCCCAACATCCACAGAATGYCTGCCGCGGCCCCGAAAGCAACCGCTACATAAAGCCAGTCCTGCCAAGTCATCGGCGCCAGCGGTTGCATAGCGCACCGCGCCTCCCGCGCCCCCCAAGTTTACTCCCAAGCTGAATGAAATCCTATGGACAAGACCGTTCCCACCGGAGCGGCACTTCTGCTCGACTTCATTTATCGAACAGACGCCGGCAAGGCCCCGCCTGAATGCGCAATCGCCAGGTCGGCCTTGCCAAGCCCATCACCAAAATGACGCTGGGCGATCTGATCGATGCGTAGAAGGCGTGGTCGACCAAGGCGTGGGCCAAGAAGTTCGGCTCCGACAAGGCGTCCTCGGCCGCCGGTGCGCCGCAGTTCATGCGGGCAACACTCATTGACCTTTCGAAGGAGTTGCATCTCAGCGGCGCGCAGGTCTTCAACTCGGACTTCCGGGATCGGCTTGCCTTCCATCTGCTGAAGCGCCGTGGCTACGAAGCCTTCATGGCCGGGAAGATCGATCGCACCGAGTTCGGCAAGCGGCTGGCGCAGGAATGGGCCAGCTTCCCAGTTCTTGCAGCCTGTAAGGGCGCCCATCGCCAGATTAGCGCGGCGATAGCTACTACCTGGGCGACGGCATCAACAAGGTTGGCACGAAGCCCGAAACGGTCGAGGCACTGCTTGATCGGGTGAAAGCCGCCGGCAACCATGCCCAAGCATCCGAGCCGGGCGTTGCCCAAAAGCCGCTGGTAATCGAGAAGCCCGTCGTGGCCGACCCGGGCGAACTCGAAACACCAACCACCAAGAGCAAGACATTCTGGACCTGGCTGCTGACTGCCATCGGTGCGCCGTTGGCCACCTTCGGCAATCTCGACTGGCGTGTCCAGCTCGCGATTGTCGCCGTCATCGTCGCCTTCGCCATCTACGGCATCAAGCGCAGGAACGATCTGTTCAAGGCGGTGAAGGGGCTGAAGGCGGAGTTGGGCGGATGAGGGCGGCTCTGATCGATGGAGACCTGGAAGAGGTTGGGAATCTGACTGACGATCACCGTCAGCGCGATACCGTTCATATAGCCATACCGTATCGGCTTGGAGAGCAGCTCGGTGACAAAGCCGAGGCGCAGCACGCCGGACAGGATCAATACCAGCCCAGCGACCACCGCCATCATGCCGGCCAGGGCCGCGGCGCGCGTCGGATCCCCTCCCGACAACGGCAGCACCGTGCCAAGAATCAGCGTCGCCAGAGCGGAATCCGGTCCCAACACCAGGATCCGGCTGGGGCCGAACAAGGCGTATGCGAGTAGCGGAATGATGGTGGCATAGAGGCCGTAGATGCCCGGAACGCCCGAAGCCACCGCATAGGCAATGCCGACAGGGACGGCACAGCCGACAATACGAGACCGGCCACCAAATCTTGCGACAGCCACGAAAGCCGGTACTGACGCACCGTCTCGATCAGCGGCACCCAACGTTGCCAGCCCTCTGAACCGGGATTCTGATGTTGACCGGGTTCCGGATCTTGCTCGGGATGTGATGTTGCGCTCATGCGTTACGTGGCGGCGGAACTGGGGCATTCGCGTCCATGCGATATCGCCTGGCCCACTGGCGACTCGCGCGGCCTCGGGGATAGCCGAATTCGACGTATTGCTCGACAAGGCGCGCAGCACGTCGCCTGCACGCAAGCTGGTGACGATCGATGAAGTGGGCGCGACCTGCGCCTTCCTCACGCTCGATGCAGCTCGCTCGATGACCGGGCAGGTCATCTACGTGGACGGTGGCTATCACATCGTCGACTGAGGCAGGAACAAGCGGGTCGGCAGCTGTCCGCTTTTCTGGTTGGAAAAGCGTCAGGACCTTAAAATCTCGTATAAGTCCGATCGCAACCTCGCTGCGTCCAGCGCACTTGTCCGGCAATGGCGCAACCGCGACGACGTGGGCACCGAAGATGTGTGCTTTTGGGGTGCAGCGAAGCTGGTCGCAACTACCGAGATAAGGCGCAAAGCTGTCGGTCGCTTCGGCTGACCAAAGGTCAATTTGTATCACTTGTCCACGGAAAGCGGACGGACAGGTTTCCACCCAATGCAGACGCCCTACGCCAGCAATATGATCGCCCCGCTGCCGAAAGGTGGCGGGGCTTTTTCTGT
>NZ_JBFUKO010000727.1:0-2528 GCF_056400805.1 Aminobacter sp. P4_H6_2 | reverse complement strand
GTGTAGACATGGGCCGAGACATAGAGGCCGGCATTCTCCGCCTCCTCGACGATCGCAGCCAGTTCATCTCTTGAAAACTGCAGCGAGTGGATCGGATCGTTCGGCGAGGACACGCCGCCATTGGCCATGACCTTGATGAAGCGCGCGCCGCCCTTGATCATTTCGCGCGACACCCGGCGAACGTCGTCGACGCCGTCAACGAGAATACCCATCGACCCCAGGCGATCCGACATGATGCCAGGGCGATCGTCAGTGCGCGGGCGCAAGTCGCAGTGACCGCCGGTTGTCGACAAGCCCTTGCCGCAAATCACAAGCCTTGGGCCATCGATCAGCCCGTCTTCCACGGCGCGCACCAGTCCGTGGTCGGCGCCGCCAAGATCGCGCATGGTGGTGAAGCCGCGCATCAGCGCCTCGTTCATCACCCGCGCCGAGCGCAGTGCTGCAAGAGATGACGGTGCGATGGCGTTTGACCAGAGGTCGAGGGATTCCGCTACCACATGCACATGACAGTCGATCAGGCCTGGCATCAGCGTCTTGCCGCCAAGTGTTACCTCGACCGCGTCGGCGGGGGCGGCGATGGACGAGGCGACCTCGACAATTCTGCCGTCGCGCACAAGCACGGACAGTCCGTCGAGCAGGACGCCCTTGGCGGCATCGAGAACCTTGCCGCCGGTGAATATGTAGCTCTGGGTCATGGGATCATTTCAGCAGGTTATTGGTCAGCAGTTGAGGCGTTCTATCGGTGGTGGCAGGCCAGCATGCGGCCGTCGTCGCGCAGTCTCAGTTCCGGTTCGGCCTTGCGGCAGGCATCGGTCGCAAGCGGGCAGCGCGTGTGAAACGAGCAGCCGGACGGCTTGTTTGTGGCGCTTGGAATGTCGTCGTTGGACGCTTTGAACTGATGACGGTTGCGCGGATCGAGCGACGGTGCCGAGCCGATGAGAAGTTCGGTGTAGGGGTGCGAAGGGTTGGCGAAGATCGCCGCCTTGTCGGCGATCTCAACGATCTTGCCGAGATACATGACGGCGACGCGATGAGAGAGATATTCGACGACGCCAAGGTCATGGGAGATGAAGAGGAAGGCGACGCCGAGATCGCGTTGCAGGTCCGATAGCAAATTGAGGATCTGAGCTTGCACCGACACGTCGAGCGCTGAAACCGGCTCGTCGCAGACGATGATGTCCGGGTTCAGCGCAAGGGCGCGCGCGATGCCGATGCGCTGGCGCTGRCCCCCGGAGAACTGGTGCGCGAAATTGCCGGCCTGATCGGGACGCAACCCGACGCGCTCCATAAGCTCGGCGACGCGTGTGTCGCGTTCGGCCCGCGTGCCTACCTGGTGGATGTCGAGCGGTGCGCGGATGATGTCGCGAACCCGGTGACGCGGATTGAGCGACGAGAACGGATCCTGGAAGATGATCTGCACGCGCTTGCGGTAGGATTTGAGCGCTGAACCACGGAAATCACGAACGATCTGGCCGTCGAACTCGACCTGGCCGCCACTGGGCTTGAGCAAGCCGAGCAGGGCGAGCCCGGTGGTGGACTTGCCGCAGCCGGATTCGCCCACCAGGCTCAGAGTTTCGCCGCGCCGCAACGAAAAGCTTACGCCATCGACGGCGCGCACGGCGCCGACCACACGATTGAACACGCCCTTGCGAATTGCGAAGTGAACCTGCAGGTCCTTGACCGCCAACAGCGGTCCGGATGCTTCAGCCATTTGCATGAGTGACCTCCCAGCAGGCGGCAAAATGGCCAGGCTGCTTTTCTTCGAATTCCGGTCGTTCTTGATGACAGCGCGGAGCAGCCTTCGGGCAACGCGGTGCAAAGGCACAGCCCTTGGGCAGGTCCCAGAGCGGGGGGACGGTGCCTGAGATATCGACCAGCCRCTCGCCGACCTTGGCACCGGCGTGCGAGCGCGGAATGGCGCCGAGCAGGCCCAGCGTATATGGGTGCATCGGATTGTCGAAGAGGTCGTTGGCCGACGCCTCCTCGATCCGGCGGCCGGCATACATCACCACGACGCGATCGGCGATCTCGGCGACGACACCGAGGTCATGGGTGATCATCACCAGTGCGGTGCCAAGACGTTTCTGCAGGTCGGAAATGAGCCCTAGTATCTGCGCCTGGATSGTSACGTCGAGGGCSGTGGTGGGCTCGTCGGCGACGAGGATGCGCGGTTCGCATACCAGCGCAAGGGCGATCATCGCGCGCTGGCGCATGCCGCCCGAGAGCTCATGCGGATATTGCCGGGCCCGACGTTGCGGATCGGGCATCTGCACCAGACGCAGCGCCTCGACCGCGCGCTCGAACGCTGGGCGACGGCCAAGCTTACGATGCTGGCGCACGGCTTCGGCGATCTGCTCGCCGATGGTCAAGACAGGGTTGAGTGCTGTCAGCGGTTCCTGGAAGATCATGGCGATCTTTTCGCCGCGATAGTCCTCGACGGTTCGCTGATCAAGCTTGAGCAGGTCGACACCGTCGATCTCGATCCTGCCGCCAGTGACGCTTGCGGCTTCGGGAAGCAGGCGCAGCAG
>NZ_JBFUKO010000726.1:0-2528 GCF_056400805.1 Aminobacter sp. P4_H6_2 | reverse complement strand
GGAGAACTTCAAGCGCGGCGTCGTCGGCATGGCGCGTTCGCAGGACCCGAATTCGGCGAACTCGCAGTTYTTCATCATGTTTGACACCGCATCCTCGCTCGACGGCGAATACACCATCGTCGGCGACGTCGAGAAGGGCATGGAACTTGTCGACGGCATCAAGAAAGGCAATGCGGCTGACAACGGGTCCGTCAGCGACCCCGACCGCATGATCAAGGTCCGCATCGCTGCGGACGCCAAGTAAACCTAAAACGAAAAGAGGATTATTCATCATGGCCGAGATCAAGGATCGCGAAAACGCGCTGATCATGGAAACCACCAAGGGCAAAGTGGTCATCGAACTTCTGCCGGACCTGGCGCCCGGCCATGTCGGCCGCATCAAGGAACTGGCACGCGAAGGCGCATATGACGGCGTCGTGTTCCACCGCGTCATCGACGGCTTCATGGCGCAGACCGGCGACGTCAAGTTCGGCAAGTCGGGTGGCAAGGACTTCAACCCCAGCCGCGCCGGCATGGGCGGTTCGGACAAGGCTGACCTGAAGGCCGAGTTCTCCAACATGAACCACGCCCGCGGCACCTGCTCGATGGCGCGTTCGCAGAACCCGAACTCGGCCAACTCACAGTTCTTCATCTGCTTCGACGATGCCGGTTTCCTCAACCGCCAGTACACGGTGTGGGGCCAGGTCATCGAAGGCATGGAAAATGTCGACAAGATCAAGCGCGGCGAGCCGGTGCAGGATCCCGACAAGATCGTGTCGCTGAAGGTCGCTGCGGATATCGCGGAGTAATATGCAATGACGGGCGTTCTCTGGTCGCTTCTCGGCGTGCTGGCGGGCGCCTTCATTGCCATTCAGGCACCGATCAATTCGCAGCTGGCGCGTGGGCTCGGTGTGCCCGTCGCGGCGGCTGCGATTTCGTTTCTCGCCGGCGCGGTCGTGCTTGGCATCGTCACCTTGGTGACCACGCGGGCGCAGGGTGTTGCCATCGACTGGCGCGCGCCCGCGCCCTGGCTATTCGTGGCCGGCGGCGCGCTCGGCGCGGTCTATGTCACGAGTTCGGTGCTGCTGACGCCGCGCATCGGCGCTGCGGCACTGATGGCATTTCTGGTTGCGGGGCAATTGTTGGCTGGAATGCTTGTTGACAGGGCCGGCTATCTTGGCGTGGCCGTCCGCGAAATCTCCATGGGCCGCATCGTCGGTGCCATGCTTTTGCTCGCTGGAGCAATGATGATCCGTATCTACTGATGCGTGTTGACCTTTTCGATTTCGAGCTTCCCGAAGAACGGATCGCGCTGCGCCCGGCCGAACCGCGCGATTCTGCGCGCATGCTGGTGGTGCGGCCCGCGGAACTGCTCGCTGATCTGAGCGTTATCGACCTGCCATCACTGCTTGAACCGGGCGACGTGCTGGTGCTCAACGACACGCGCGTGATCCCGGCGCAACTCAAGGGTACACGCGTGCGCGGCGAGGCCTCGGCCCATGTCGACGCAACGCTGCATATGCGCGTTGGTCCCGACCGCTGGCTCGCCTTCATGCGGCCCGGCAAGCGGGTTGCCGTCGGCGACCGCATTCATTTCGGCCATAGCGGCGAGGTCTGCGCCATCGGCCAGCTCGACGCCATGGTGATCGAAAAGGGCGAGGCGGGCGAGGCTTTACTGGCCTTCGATTTCTCGGGTGCCGCACTCGACGAGGCGCTGCACGCGGTGGGACACATTCCGCTGCCGCCCTATATCGCTTCGAAACGTCCCGACGATGCACGCGACCGTGAGGACTACCAGACGGTCTATGCCAGGGAGGAGGGCGCTGTCGCAGCCCCTACTGCCGGACTTCATTTCACGCCTGAGCTGTTTGCCCAGCTGGACGCCAAGGGCGTCGAACGCCAATTCGTGACCCTGCATGTCGGTGCTGGCACCTTCCTGCCGGTCAAGGCCGACGATACGGCCGAGCACAAGATGCATTCGGAGATCGGGCATGTCTCCGAAGAGACCGCGCGGGCGCTGAGCGCGGCCAAGGCACGGGGCAACCGCATCATCGCTGTCGGTACCACCTCGCTTCGGCTGATGGAGAGCGCGGCGCGCGCCGACGGCACCATCGCCGCATGGTCTGGCCCGACCGACATCTTCATCACACCCGGCTACCGCTTCAAATTCGTCGATGCGCTGATGACCAATTTCCATTTGCCGCGCTCGACCTTGTTCATGCTGGTATCGGCCTTTTGCGGGCTCGAACGCATGCATGAAGTCTATGCGCACGCCATTTCCAGCGGCTACCGCTTTTATTCCTATGGCGATGCCAGCCTGCTGTTCAGGAACGACCGATGAGTGAAGAGTTCAAGTTCAACGTACTTGCCACCGACGGCAAGGCGCGGCGCGGCGAAATCACCATGCCGCGCGGTACCATCCGCACGCCGGCCTTCATGCCTGTGGGCACCGGCGGCACGGTCAAGGCGATGTATATGGACCAGGTGCGCGGCGTCGGCGCCGACATCATCCTGGGCAACACCTATCATTTGATGCTCAGGCCAGGTGC
>NZ_JBFUKO010000725.1:0-2529 GCF_056400805.1 Aminobacter sp. P4_H6_2 | reverse complement strand
CACGCAAGCTGCGCGGTGGACGCATCGGCATGATCTTCCAGGATCCGCTTTCCAGCCTGCACCCCTTTTACACGATCGGCGCGCAGATCGCAGAAGCGCTCTATCTGCACGAGAAGATCGATCGCCACGACGCGCGCTCGCGCGTCGTCGACATCCTCGGCAAGGTCGGTATCCCTTCCCCGGCCGATCGGCTGGATGATTATCCGCATCAGTTCTCGGGCGGCATGCGCCAACGCGTAATGATCGCCATGGCGCTCATTCTAAAACCGTCCCTGGTGATCGCGGACGAACCGACGACCGCACTCGACGTCACCGTTCAGGCCCAGATCGTCGCGCTGCTCGACGCCATGCGCAAGGAACTCGGCACGACAGTGATCCTGATCACGCATGACCTCGGCCTGCTGTCGAGCGTGGCCGATGACGTGATGGTCATGTATGCCGGAAATCGCATGGAGTACSGCAAGAGCGCTGCCGTTTTCCGCTCGCCTGTTCACCCGTACACGAGCGGTCTGCTTAAATCGTCCCCCGCCAATTGCCAGCCGGGCTCGGATCTCGTCCCGATCAAAGGGCGGACGCCCAGCCTGCTCGCCCCCTCCGCTGGCTGCGTTTTCGCACCACGATGCAATGACGCACTGGCAAATTGCACCTCAGAGCCACCACCCCTGAGGCTCTACAGCGACGGTGTAGAGTCTCTATGTTGGCGAGAGCATGGGGCAGACATCGAGCCTGCAGTCGCGCGGCCGATCGTAACAGTGCCGGACCAGACCAACGCCGCTGAGCCGATTGTTGAGGCAAGGGACGTGCATCTGAGCTACCAGATCGGCAACTTCTTCGGCCAGCGCCGAACCCTCGATGTTCTCAAGGGAATCGATCTAACCGTTGCCAAGGGTGAGACGGTCGGTCTGGTTGGGGAGAGCGGTTGCGGAAAATCGACCTTCGCGCGTGTCGTTGCGGGGTTGACCCGCGCTACCAGCGGCTCGGTCAAATTGCGCGGAGAAGACATCGGCGCGCTGGATGGCGCCCGCTGGCGCGAGATGCGCAAGAACGTACAGCTTGTCTTTCAGGATCCTTTCGGCTCGCTCAATCCGCGCCGCCGTGTCGGGTCCATCATCGGCGATCCGTTTCGCCTCCATGGAGAAGCCTACGGCGAGGAACGCAAACACAAGGTACGGCATCTGATGGAGATCGTCGGCCTCAACCCCGAACACTACAACCGGTTTCCCTCGGAGTTCTCCGGCGGCCAGCGGCAACGCATCGGCATTGCGAGGGCACTGGCGCTCAACCCGTCGCTGATCATCTGCGACGAGCCCGTCTCGGCCCTCGATGTCTCGGTGCAGGCGCAGGTTCTGAACCTACTGCGACGCCTGCAGCGCGAACTCGACCTGACCTATCTGTTCATTTCGCATGACCTCTCGGTCGTTCGGCATGTGTGCGACCGCATCGCCGTCATGCAGGGCGGACGCATCGTTGAGCTGGCAAGCTCGGAACAACTGTTTGCCGATCCGCAGCATCCATACACGCGAACTCTTCTGGCGGCGACAAATGTTCCGCCGACCCTGACGGGCGCGCCAGACCGCATCCTTCGCGAAACCCGGATGGCAGCGCTATGAGTGAAATCGTATCGCAAATTGGTATCACGGAAGCCGAGGTCATTCAGCGTGGCTCACTGGAGCTCACGCTTCGGCGTTTGCGGCGCGACAGTGCCAGCATGGCGGCGGTTGGCGTGATCGTTGCCGTAGTATTGCTGGCAATAGCCGCGCCTACCATTGCCGCCCTGACCGGCCATTCACCGATCGAGCAGTTCCGCGACATCGGCCTCACGCCGATGGGCATCCCGGTGGGACCAAGCGCGGACTTCTGGTTCGGCAGCGATCAGCTTGGTCGTGATGTTTTGGTACGGCTCGCCTACGGCGCGCGCGTGTCACTGCTTGTTGGCGTTCTGGCTTCGTTAGCCGCCTCGACGATTGCGGTCATCGTCGGGGTAACCGCAGGCTATTTCGGCGGCTGGGTCGACACCTGTCTCAGTCGGCTTACAGACCTTGTCATGAGCGTGCCGTTTTTGCTGTGCGCGCTGGCCTTGGTTTCGGCATTCGGCCCTAGTCTCTTGCTCAGTGTGATCGTCATTGTGTTCTTCAGCTGGGCGCCGATGGCGCGCGTCATCCGTAGCCAGGTCATTTCGCTGAGCAGGCAGGATTTCGTCCAGGCAAGCCGGTCGCTGGGGGCTCGTCCGCTGTCCATCATGGTCGTCGACATCCTGCCCAATCTGTCGGTGCCGATCATCGTCTACACGACCATGCAGATTCCCAGCTCGATCGTCTTCGAGGCGACGCTTTCCTTCCTCGGCATGGGCATCGTGCCGCCGACGCCAAGCTGGGGCGGCATGTTGGCGGACGCATCCTCCAATTCACTCTACCTGATCGCGTGGTGGATGGTGTTCGTGCCAGGCATTGCTTTGCTCTTGACCACTCTGGCCTTCAACATTCTCGGTGACGGCTTGCGCGATGCGCTCGATCCGAAAAGCGCCCGTAC
>NZ_JBFUKO010000724.1:0-2530 GCF_056400805.1 Aminobacter sp. P4_H6_2 | reverse complement strand
GTGTAGAGCCGCGCGACCTCGTATTCGTCCTTGATCGCCATCAGCTTGAACAGAGAGCGCGCGGCGGCTTCGGCGACCATGGTCGAACCCGGCTTCGCCTTCTGCTCGGCCGCGCGGATCGAGGCGATACGTCCGACATAACGCTCCGCATAGGATGCGTTCTGGTAGGACGTCAGGAATTCGGCACGGCGCGCAATCATCTCGTCGAGCGTCTGAGCCATCGCAGGCTCCTCGCCGCGACCGGAGCGGGCAAGCATCGCGCGGACGAATTCCGGCTCATGCGCGGCACGGCGGCCCCAGCGGAATGCAGCAACATTCATGGCCACTGCCTCGCCGTTGAGCGTGATCGCCTTTTCGACCGCCTCGGCCGAAAGCGGTAGGCCGCCATGCTGGAAGGCAAAGYCGAGCATGAACATGTTGGCACCGAGCGAATTGCCAAACAGTGCGGACGCCGTGCGCGTGGCATCGAAGAAATGCGCGTTCGCCTCGCCAGCAGCCTCGCGAATGGTCTTTTTGAGCCGTTCGGTGGGCAACGAGAAATCGGCCGAACGGGTGAATTCGCCGGGCATGATTTCGGCGGTGTTGGCAACGAAAATGGTGTGGTTTTCGCGGACGGCCGCCAAAACCTTCTTGGCGCCCGACACGACTAGGTCGCAGCCAAGAATCAGGTCGGCCTTGCCGGCAGAGACACGGATGGCGTTGATGTCGTCAGGCGAACGGGCGATGCGGACATGGGTGAATACCGAGCCACCCTTCTGGGCGAGACCGGCCATGTCGATCATGCCGCAGCCCTTGCCTTCGAGATGTGCGGCCATGCCAAGCACGGCCCCAACGGTGACCACACCGGTGCCGCCGACACCGTCGATGACCGCCGCCCAGCCGTCGCGGTTGAGCGGAAATGGCTGAGGATCGGGCACGCCTTGCAAGGCCTCGCTTTTGCTGGCGATGCCCTCGGCCTTGCGGATCTTGGCGCCATGAATCGTAACGAATGACGGACAGAAGCCGTTGACGCAGGAAAAGTCCTTGTTGCAGCTCGACTGGTCAATCTTGCGCTTGCGGCCGAACTCGGTCTCGACAGGCTGGATCGACACGCAATTCGACTTAACGCCACAGTCGCCGCAGCCCTCGCAGACCAGCTCGTTGATGAACACGCGCTTGTCAGGGTCGGGGAACGTGCCGCGCTTGCGGCGCCGGCGTTTTTCGGCGGCACAGGTCTGGTCGTAGAGCAGGACGGTCACGCCTTTGATGTCGCGCAGCTCGCGCTGGACAAGATCGAGGTCGTCGCGATGGTGGAACGTCGCGCCTGTCGGGAACTGTGAACGCCCACCATATTTGTCGGGTTCGTCGGTGACGACCGCGATGCGCTCGACGCCCTCGGCGCGTACCTGGCGGGCAATCATGTCCACGGTCAGGCTGCCTTCATGCGGCTGACCGCCTGTCATGGCGACCGCGTCGTTGTAGAGGATCTTGTAGGTGATGTTGGCATCCGAGGCGAGCGCGAAGCGGATCGCCAGCGTGCCCGAATGGTTGTAGGTGCCGTCGCCGAGATTCTGGAAGATGTGCTCGCGCTTGGAAAACGGCGCCTGGCCGATCCATTGCGCGCCCTCGCCACCCATCGCAGTGAAGCCGACAGTGCTGCGGTCCATCCACAACGCCATGAAGTGGCAACCGATGCCCGCGCCGGCGATCGAGCCCTCGGGCACCTTGGTCGACGAATTATGCGGGCAGCCGGAGCAGAAGAACGGCGTCCGCGATGCTACGTCCTTGGTGTCGGCAAGCATTGCCTGATACTGGCGTAGCCGGCTGACACGGGCGGCGATCTCCTCAGACGGGCCGATGACCCTGAGGATGCGTTCACCCAGCGCGATGGCGATGTCGTTAGGGTCGAGCGCGCCCTTGGCCGGAAACAGCCAGTCGCCGCGTTCGTCCTTCTTGCCGACCACCTTGGGCTGCATCGAAGTGCCGTAAAGCTCCTCTCGCACCTGGGTTTCGAGCAGCGAACGCTTCTCTTCGACAACGACGATCATCTCGAGTCCGCGGGCAAAGTCGCGGATATGTTCGATGTCGAGCGGCCACGGACAGCCGACCTTGAACAGGCGAATGCCGATCTGGTTGGCACGCTTTTCGTCGATGCCGAGATCGTCGAGCGCCTGGCGTACGTCGAGGAAACTCTTGCCGACGGTGATGATGCCGATCTTCGGCTTGCGGCCGCCGGAATAGACGATGCGGTTGATGCCGTTGGCGCGGATGAAGGCGGAAGCCGCCGCGCGTTTGTATTCGTGAAGCCRCGCTTCCTGGCCGAGCTGGTCGAGCTCATTGCGGATGTTGAGCCCGCCGGGCGGCATGTCGAAGTCGGGGATGACGATGTTGAGACGCTCGAGCGACGCATCGACGGAAGCCGTGGATTCGATGTTGTCCTTGACGCATTTGATCGCAGCCCACGTGCCGGCGAAACGCGACAGGGCAAAACCATAGAGACCGTAGTCGATCAGCTCCTGCACCCCACCTGGATTGAGGATCGGGATCATCG
>NZ_JBFUKO010000723.1:0-2561 GCF_056400805.1 Aminobacter sp. P4_H6_2 | reverse complement strand
GATCTGTTGCCGCTGCGCACGCGCGACGTGCTGGAAACCATCATCGACAAGGGCTCGTTCCGGGCCACCGGCGGGTCGTTCTATGCCGACGGTGCCAAGCTGGTAATGCCACTCTGCGTCGAGCGCATGACCTTGTCGTTGCTGCGCCCGACGGCCTCGCTGATCCAGCTGCGCAAGGCCTGCGTCGAGGCCTGATCCTGTTCCAATCCAATGAGCTCTGCCGGAAGCGTCCTGCGCTTGCGGCAGAGCTTTTCCATGCCTGAATGTCAGCCTGGCTCGTGAGACTGCGCGTCAAAAGAAGAAGCCCCGTCCAGTCGAACGGGGCTTTCCTGTTTGGCTGATGCGCAGCGCGTGTCAGGCTGCGCGGGCGCTCGAAGCTTCGACGCCATACTCCAGCGACGAATCCACAATGGTGTGCCACAGGCTGTCAGAGAAGCTGGTGAAGACCAGTATATTGTAGACGGGATGTCCGTCAGCGCCATTGGCCTCGCGCCAGAAATTGACCGCCGTGTGGTCAATCGACGTGTTCGCTGCGGTGCCGACCGGAAAGGCCGCGTCATGCAAGTCGAGCGACGAGAACTTCGCGATCGCATCGCGGCCACGCGGTCCTGAAACGCGGATCAGGCAGCGGCCGTCCGACTGATCGGACAGCGACGCCGAGCCAGCGAAAACCTGGGTCATGGCTGCAAGCTGCGATGCCTCATCGGTACGTGGCGCAATGACCGTGAACTGGTCGGGACCAGACCAGATCAGCGTGGCGGTTTTGCCTATGACGGCCTTGGGTGTGGTTGGTGCCTCGACGCCGAAGAGCTTCTTGGCTGCCTTGGCGGTTTCCGCCGCTTTGCCGCGCCGCGCCATGACCTGCACCAGAACGATGTCGCGCACTTCGTTGAGCGTCACGCCGGCATGTGTTCCAGACGCGCCGTGACGGCCCGGAACGAGTGCCTTCTGCAACGGCGATTGGGTGTTCCAGAGATAATCAACCACGCTGGCGCGCTCCTTCTGGATCGTAGAAGACTGGGTTGCAGATTTCGGCTTCGTAGTCCTCACTGCGCAGCGGGTCGTGGATGCGCACGATTTCTCCGAAGCGCTCGCGGCCGCGTTCGACCAGACCAAGGCCGATCCACTGTTCCAGCATCGGCGAATAGCAGACCGAGGTGACGTAGCCCTGGTCCGTCTGCGGACCTGGGATCGCACCCTTGGGAACGACATGGGCACCGGAGCGCAGGCGGCGTTTTGGGTCGAGCGGCTTGATACCGACGACGACCTGACGGTCGGTGGCAGTCAGCCCTTCACGACCCGCCATGACGCGGCCAATGAAGTCCTTCTTCTTCGACATCATCTTGCCAAGGCCGAGATCGTCGGCGGTCGTGGTGCCATTGAGCTCGGGACCAGCGACGTGTCCCTTTTCGATGCGCATGACGCCAAGGGCTTCGGTGCCATAGGGCGTGACGCCCAGATCGCGGCCGGCAATCATCAGGTTTTGCGCCATGGCAGCGCCATAGCGGGCCGGAACCGAGATCTCGAAGGCGATTTCGCCGGAGAACGAGATACGGAATAGGCGTGCCGTGACCCCGCCCCGCAGCTTGACCTCGCGCGCACCCATGAACGGGAAGCCCTCATTGGTCATGTCTTCCGACGGATCGACAAGTTCCTGCAGCAGCTTGCGGGTGTTGGGCCCGGCGATGGAGAACTGCGCCCACTGGTCGGTGGCGGACGACAACTGCACGTCGAGTTCGGGCCAGAGCACCTGGCGGCAGAATTCAAGATGCGCCATGACAGGCCCGGCCTTGGCCGTGGTCGTGGTCAGGAAATAGTGGTCTTCAGCGATGCGCGAGGTCGTGCCGTCGTCCATCACGATGCCATCCTCACGCAGCATCAGGCCGTAGCGGGCCTTGCCAACGGCGAGCGAGGAGAAGGCGTTGATGTAGACGCGGTCGAGGAAGGTACCGGCGTCGGCACCACGCACATCGACCTTGCCGAGCGTGGAAACGTCGCAGAAGCCGACGCCGTTGCGCACTGCGAGCACTTCACGGGTGACCGATTCAATCCAGTCCTTTTCGCCCGGCTGCGGATACCATTGCGCGCGCTTCCACAGGCCGGTGTCGACGAATACCGCGCCACGTGCAGCTGCCCAATGATGCGACGGCGTCAGGCGCCAGGCGTGGAAGCTCTCGTCGCGGTGATGGCCAGCGAGCGCGCCGATGGCCACCGGGGCATAGGGTGGACGATAGATCGTCGTACCAGTCTGCGGGATGGTGCGGCCGGTGGCGTCGGYCATGATGGCGAGGCCGGTGATGTTGGAGGTCTTGCCCTGGTCGGTCGCCATGCCAAGCGTGGTGTAGCGCTTGAGATGCTCGACGCTCTCGAAGCCTTCGCGCTGCGCCAGCGTCACGTCGGATACGGTGACGTCGTGCTGGAAGTCGACGAATGCCTTGCCCTTGGCCTTGACCTGCCAGAGTGGCGAGATCGCGTAGGACTCGTCGCCGGCTTCCGACGCTTCGCCGGCATTGCCTGAAGCACCGCAATCGGCCGCCGCTGCCGCACCGGCTGCATGGCCG
>NZ_JBFUKO010000722.1:0-2567 GCF_056400805.1 Aminobacter sp. P4_H6_2 | reverse complement strand
TCGCTCGCCCTTGGCTGAACCCACTCCCCTCCCAGCCTCAAAACCGACGTCCGCACGGGAACCGTCTGAACCGGATGACAAGCCGGATTTTTGCATGTCATTGATGTGAATGTTGGCGCCAGTTTCGACGGCTCAACGCTACGTAACGGGATGCCAGTCATTACAGAATTACCCGCCCAAAGCCGGACGGTGATTCCTTGGCTACCAAGTGCACTCATACTCGGTCATGCTACCGCGAAGCGTGGCATCTACTGTTTTTGCTGGCACGCTCGCAGGGCCTTCAGGGCAGTGTCGGTTCCTGCGAGGCTAAGCACGATGGGGTCGCCGCCTCGCCAACTAGCTGCTATGGCGAGGGTGTCCCGACGAAGGACAAACGGGGACATGAACGGCGACTGTTCTTATTTCCCCGTCTCGTCTTGTTGGACCGCTGGGGGTTGTCCACGAATTACTCCGGTTAGGTTCAAGATCCATCACCGTGCCGGGTAAGCTCAGAACGCGCTTGACGCGAGCGTGAGTGTGTAAATTACGTGGGCGGCGGGAACCAATCCCTGATGGTGCGGTGGCGCTCGCAGATTTTCGCCTCATCTCGGGGCTGCACAGGTGCTGTTACTGGCGTTGTGCTCGCGGTTCGTTGCTAATTGATGTTCGCTTTGCCGAACGGTAGGCGGGCGTACCGTCAACGCTATATATTCGAGCGAAACTCCCGCGGCCCGTTGCCTGTTGCCTTTCGGAAAGCTCGGGCAAAATTGGCTGGGGACGAATATCCTAATTCCGCCGACACGCGAGTGATCGAGCCATTCGTGTGCCGGAGGAGTTCAGTAGCTCGCCGAATCCTTACCGCGCTCGCCAGGTTGCGAAAATCGGTGCCCGCCCGATTGAGTTCACGTTGGAGGGTTCTGACGCTGGTGTCGATCGATTGCGCGACACTGTCGATCGACACGCGGCCAGTGAGAACCTGCGCGCGGACGTGCTCCATGATAACGTCTAGCAGATCCCGTGGAGCACCGCCTCGTCGGTCTCGCGCCAAATCCTCTATGGTGACGATCGGCCACAAAGCGCGCCTCGGCATAGCGGACAGATGGTGGCGTTCCGTAACAACCGTCACCGCGGGTGCGTCGAAAAGGACCGGGCACTGGAAAACGTCATCGAAGAGTCCCGTCTGGCTTGGCCTATCGGTATCAAGCTCGATGCGCAGCGGTCGCCAGTTTGGGGGCAAATAGGCCCTGAAGAGGCTAAGCAGAACGCCCGCCGCCGCGCAAGCGGTGTTGGCGTATCCGGGCCGGCCGGCCAAAGCGAAAACATAGCTGTATCGTACCTCGTCGCCGACGGTTGCGACTGACATCCTATCAACCGTACTATGGTAACAAAGACCAAAGATGGCGCGCTCGATGGCTTGCCCCAAGGTGTCGGCGCCAAACACGTAGCGTCCGAAGCTGCCGTAGTTGGCAGCATTCATCATCGGAGTGATCAGAATGCCGAAGTTGGCCTCGCCGGCGGCACGTGCGGCCGCTTCGACGAAGCCGATCACCGCCGCGTGCGGGATGAAGCAGTTCTCTCCCCCGGTCAGTTCGAGATCGAAGCCGATGGCGCGATTGGCCTGCAACAGCGCCTTTTGCCCCATTTCACGGCGTATGAAAGCCGGCATGCCATGCAGTATGGTGTTAGAGATGACAGGGATCTCAGCCATGTATGCGACGCTCCAGAAATGATGCAGTTGTGGCGCAAAATGAGTGGTTTGGAATTCCTAATACTGATTAGTGYAGTAAAATATAAGCGTTGCGCAAGCAAAGACCCGAACGGTACTGTTCCAGCGGCTCGCTGAAGTTCAGTTCTGTCGAAACAGGAGTGAATAGTTGACGCGCTACCCACCCCTGAACGCCAACAATGGCGCGAGTGCAAGGTCGTACATATCTTTGACCGTTTGCCTAGTCGTTACTCTGCTCGCTGCTTGTGCAAGCCGGCCGACGGGCGTCCTCGAGCCAGTCAAAGCCTTCTCGTCGGCGAGCCAGGTTGAGATGTTGATCGCGACGACGCGAGCCCGAGCCACCAAACGAGGCGAAATGTTTAGTGGCGAGCGCGCGCTTAGTCCAACCTTTGCGGACATTACAGTATCGATCCCGCCTGACGTTGCCCGCAAGGCGGGCGAAGTCGTCTGGCCACGCAAGCTCCCGCCCAACCCCAAGACGGAGTTCGCAACGCTGAAGGCGGAGGAAATGGACCGCGCGGCGGCTGAAAAGTGGTTGAACACCAACGTACGTAAGAGCCCGGATGGTAGCGTCCTTGTCTTCATCCACGGGTTCAATAATCAATTTGAGGACGCAGTCTTCCGCTTCGCGCAAATTGTTCACGATTCAGGCACCCGGAGTGTGCCGGTTCTTGCAACGTGGCCGTCCCGCGGCAGCCTTTTGGCCTATGGCTACGATCGCGAAAGCACGAACTATACGCGCAATGCCGTGGAAAACTTGTTCCAGTATCTGGCGCGCGATCCGGATGTGAAGGAGGTCTCGATCCTCGCGCACTCGATGGGCAACTGGCTTGCGCTTGAATCCTTGCGACAGATGGCCATC
>NZ_JBFUKO010000721.1:0-2570 GCF_056400805.1 Aminobacter sp. P4_H6_2 | reverse complement strand
GTCATGCTCCCGCCGCCATATGGGGTGAGCACGACGTCGACCTCAGGCAAATCCTCCAGAATCTCCATGCCGATCGAGCCGCTGCCAGCCAAAACGGCCTGGTCGGTCACCGGATTGACCAGCAGTTCAGGAAAATCCGGACGGTCAGCGCCGATGATGTATTGCCACCAGGTTTCCATGGAAATGAACCTGACGTCGCCGCCGAGGCGGCGCACGCCGTCGATCTTGGTCTGCGGCGCGCCGGCATACATGTAGGCAGCCATAGGCACGCCGAGCTTGTTTGCCGCCCAGGCCATGCCATAGGCCATGTTGCCGGAACTGGTGGTTGCTACCCCATTGCGCAAGGTATCGGCATCACGCGACAGAAGCGCATTTAGCGCGGGCCTGAGCTTGAAAGCGCCAATCGGCGACAGCGTTTCGAGCTTGAGGAAGATTTGCCGGTCAGGCAGGCCGAGATCGAGCCGCACAAGCGGCGTGCGCGGAATGTATGGCGCAATCCGCGCGCGTGCGGCGGCGATCTCGTCGAGGCTCGGGCGATAGGGAACATTCATTCGGCCGCCGACCTTGTTCTCAGGCTGCCGGCGCGCGCGGCGTGCTTGTTTCCGCTGTAATCCTCTGTGTGGACATAGACATGCAGCGTATAGCCTATGTGGTCGATCATCAGGGCCTTCGCTTTTTCCAGGTCGCGGTCGAGCGCTGCTTCCATCAGTGCGGTGTGGGGGCCGATCGACTGCGCTTCGCTAAGCGCTGCCATGGCTTCTTCATAGCCCTGCTTCTGGCCTTCGGCCGCCCGCAATGTCGGTGCTAGCCCGAGAAAACGATGATGGCGGCGCAGCTGGTCGGAAATGGTCGAGCGGAAGTGCAGCAACCAGTTGGACGTGGCCGCACTCAACAGTGCCGAGTGGAACGCCTGGTGCTTTTCATCCCAGTCGTCGACGGCAGCGTCGGAAGGGTCCTCGGTCGCCGTCTTGCAGCGCGACAGCCTGTAATGAGCAGTGACCACGGCCTCTTCCCAGTCGCTATCGCCCTTTTCGATCGATTCCAGCAGTAGCGGCAGCTCGACCACCATTCTGGCGCGTGCAAGGTCTTCGAGCTCGGCCCGCGAGACCTGCGCGACGGCGAAACCGCGATTGGAAATCGCCGTCACCAGACGTTCGGCTTCTAGCCGTGACAGCGCTTCGCGCAACGGCGTCCAGCCGACGCCATAGCCAGTGCGCAGTGCGCTCAGCTTCAGCGGCGCGCCGGGCATCAGGCGGGTGGTCAGGATATCGCGCCGCAGCAGCCGATAGGCCGCTTCCGTCTTGGTGGAGTGCTCGTCGTCCTGCATCGCTGTCCATCCGTGTCTGCCGCAAAAATTATATATCATGGGAGCGCGTGGCAAGAATTATATATAATGTTTGACAGACCTCTTGCGACTGCTCATGATTGCCCCATGCCGCCGTTCAGTGAGCGGTGCTTGTCAAATCTGGGAGGAATAGATGAGAAACTTGAAGTCCGGTCTGCTGTCGGGTCTGGTATTTGCCGGTGCGCTCGCCGTCAGCCTTGGCGCCGCCGTCGCCGATCCGATCAAGATCGGCATTGCCAATTTTGGCGAGCACCCACAGCTGAACGCAGCCATCGCCGGCTTCAAGAAGTCGCTGGCTGAAAACGGTTTCGTCGACGGCAAGGACGTCGTCTACACCGAAAGCCACACCAATTTCGACGCGTCGCTGGTGCCCCAGATGATCGCCAAGCTGCAGGCAGAGCAGCCCAAGCTGTTGTACACCATCACCACCCCGGTTTCGCAGATCGCCAAGAAGGCGCTCGCTGGCTCGGGCATTCCGGTCGTCTTCGCAGCGGTGACCGATCCGGTCGCGGCCAAGCTGGTTCCCTCGTGGGAAGCCGGCGATGACGGCATGACCGGCGCGACCGATCTGCAGGACGTCGCTGCCGTGATGGCGTTCACCAAGAAGCTGCTGCCCAATGCCAAGCGCTTTGGCGTGCCTTACAATCCGGGCGAAGCCAATGACGTCGCCCTGGTCGAAAAGATCAAGGAAGCCGCACCTGCCGCGGGCTTCGAAGTCGTTGAAGTCGGCATCGACAATGTCAACGACATCCAGCAGCGCATCGCATCGCTCGCCGGCAAGGTCGACGTGATCTACGGCCCGACCTCGAACCTGATCCAGCCGGCGATCCCGGCAGTGTCCGCAGCAGCGCGCCAGGCCGGCATCCCGGTCGTCAATGCCGACGACAATGCCGTACGCGAGGGCGTCGTTCCGGCAAGCTTTGCGGTGAACTACGAGCAGGTCGGCGTCAACGCCGGCAAGATCGCCGCCGAAATCCTGAAGGGCAAGGACCCCAAGGCCATCGCGCCTTCACGCCCGGCCTATGAGGACCATGCCGCGATGATCTCGAAGAAGGCGATGGCGGCATTCGGCATCGAAATCCYGGCTTCGCTGGCCGATTGCGGCTGCATCGTCGAGTAATCTTCGGCTTCGTCAAAAACAGGTGGCGGCGTCTTTGACGCCGTTACCTCTTTCGGGAGGGACGGATGCTCGAAATCCGATCTGCACGTAAAGTTTTCTACAAGG
>NZ_JBFUKO010000720.1:0-2570 GCF_056400805.1 Aminobacter sp. P4_H6_2 | reverse complement strand
GGGATCAGACGCTCAAGAGAGCCCGCCTTTGGCGGCGATGGCCGGACCTTGTTCGTCACCACGGCCCGGATCGGCCTGACAGACGAACGCATTTCCTGCGCTCCGGCCTCAGGGGCGCTTCTGGAAGTCGATTATGAGGACGCGGTGCGATGAAGGACCACCATCTGTCTCGCCGCGATGAACGTGGCCAAAGCCGATGCTAATGTCAGGTTGGACACGATAGCTGCTGAAAAACCTTCAACATCAGAATGGCTAGTTCCCACCCATAGACGCTGTAGACCTTGGCACATCTGCTTCCAACGCGGGAAAATGATTTTCCGCGGCTCATCTGGGGCTGGAAGCAGAACGGCGGCTTCGGCTCCGAACCTTCAAGAGCGGACATCCAGGTCGGTGCGAGCAGCGGACTGACCTGACCCATTGCTGTCGTTGCGGGGAGGACTCCACTCCGCGACTCGTGTTCCCGCCCCGGCTGCCCTGTCAGACGCCTGGGATTTATGCCCACTCCGCTCCCCACTCCTGGACCATATGATCGGGGCTGACTTGTTTGAACGCCCGTATCGGAACCTGATAGTCGACCGCGCGGATCGGGCTCTTCAATTCGTCACTRACCAGCCGCCTTTTGTCGACACGCTGGCTTAGATCCGGGATTGGCACCGCCGAAAGCAACCGCCTCGTGTACGGGTGTTGAGGGTTGCCGAAGACACTGGCGCGTGAGCCGATCTCGACGATCTCGCCAAGATACATCACCGCCACACGGTGGCTGATCCGTTCGACCACGGCCATGTCATGCGAAATAAACAGGAATGCCAGCTTCAGCCTTTCCTGCAAGTCCAGCATTAGATTGACCACCTGCGCCTTGATCGAAACATCGAGCGCGGAAACCGCCTCGTCGGCAACAATGAGTTCGGGACCAAGCGACAGGGCGCGCGCTATACAGATGCGCTGGCGCTGTCCGCCGGAGAACTCATGTGGAAAGCGGTCATAGACATCTCCGTTCAGGCCGACGCTCTTCAAAAGTTCGCCGACGCGTTCGCGCGCGCGCTTCGGCGTTTCCGTGGCGTGCGCTATCATCGGCTCGGCAATGCTCTCACCAATGCGCATACGCGGATTGAGGCTGGCATAGGGATCCTGGAAGATCATCTGCATACGCTTGCGCATGTCGCGGAACGAGGACTTTTCAGTCTTCAGAATGTCTTCACCAGCAAGCTGGATCGATCCACTTGTCGGCTCGGTCAGCCGGACGATCGAGCGGCCCGTCGTCGATTTGCCGCAACCGGACTCGYCAACGAGGGCAAGCGTTTCGCCGGGTTGAATGCTGAACGAGACATTCTCGACCGCGTGCACGCGGCCAGTCAGGCCACGCAGGACGCCTTTGCGAATATCGAAATATTTGGTGAGGTTCTTCACCTCCAGGATCGGCCGCGCCACGTCGACCGTATCGGCGCCGGCCACCGGTTCAGCAGCGATGCCCGTCTCTTGGTCGACGACGGGAAAGCGCAGCGGACGGGTCTTGCCGGTCATGGAGCCAAGCTTGGGTACGGCCGACAAAAGCGAGCGCGTATATACATGCTGTGGATTTGCGAAAATGTCGCCGGTGTCGCCGCGTTCGACGACATCGCCGCGCAGCATGACAATGGTGCGGTCGGCAATTTCGGCGACCACCCCCATGTCGTGCGTGATGAAGAGGACGGCCATGCCCTCCTCTTGCTGCAGATCCTGGATGAGTTCGAGGATCTGGGCCTGGATGGTCACGTCTAGCGCGGTGGTCGGCTCGTCAGCGATCAGTAGTTTGGGCTTGCAGGCAAGCGCCATGGCGATCATCACGCGCTGGCGCATGCCGCCGGAGAGCCGGTGCGGATAATCGTTGAAGCGCGACTTCGCCGACGGGATACGGACACGTTCAAGAAGCCGGATGACTTCAGCTTCGGCCTCGACACGATTCATGTTGCGGTGGCAGATCAAGGCTTCGGCGATCTGGAATCCGATGGTCAAGCTCGGATTGAGACTGGTCATAGGCTCCTGGAAGATCATGGCAATCTCATTGCCACGCACACTGCGCATGTCCTTTTCAGGCAGATCCAGTAGCGACCGCCCCGCCAGCTTGATGCTGCCCTCCACCTTGCTATTTCCGCCCGGAAGAAGCCGCATGATCGACAGCGCCGTCATGCTCTTGCCGGAACCGGATTCGCCGACAATKGCCCCCGTCGTCTTTGGCGCGACATCGAAGGAGATGTCGCGAATGACAGGCGTCCATATCCCGTCATTGTGGAAGGACGTGCGCAGCTTAGTGACGGACAGGATGGGTGTGGTCATTGGACGGTCTTTCACCGGAGGCTCAGAACAACACACTGGCAAGGAAGCGAAGGCAGATCAGTAGGAGGAAAATGCCGAAGGCAATCTCAAGCTTCGACTTGGACCATGAATGCGCAAGCTTCACGCCGATCGGAGCCGTGAGCACCGAGGTCGGAATGAAGAGGACAAGTCCAAGCAGCGACACGAACCCTATCGCGAGCGGAAACTGCAGGGCAGTCACGTCTGGGAATTCAGCCGCGCGCGGCCAACCTGCATAC
>NZ_JBFUKO010000719.1:0-2572 GCF_056400805.1 Aminobacter sp. P4_H6_2 | reverse complement strand
ATTACCCGGTGCGCGGGCGCTAGCCTCGGCTAGTCGTTCTGGGCCACCTGCCCCATTCGCCTGGCTGCCATCCGCTCCAGCGCCGACAGCGCGTCGTAGATCAGCACGGCAAGGGCAGCAACGATCAAGCCTCCCTGGAGGACAAAGGCCAGATTGTTGGATTRCAGCCCGGCAATGATGACCTCGCCTAGCGTCTTGGCTGCGACCGTCGAACCGATGGTGGCTGTGGCGAGGCTGATGACCACCGAAAGCCGAATGCCGGCGAGCATGACCGGCACACTCAGCGGCAGTTCGACCTTGAGCAGGCGTTGCCAACTGGTCATGCCAGCGCCGCGCGCGGCTTCAACCACACTCGGCGGCGTGGTGGTCAAACCCGTCAAAGAATTCTCGAAGATCGGCAGCAGGCCATAGAGGAACAGCGCGATCAGCGTCGGCTTTTCGCCAAAGCCAACGGCGGGAACGGCAAGCGCCAAAACCGCGACCGGAGGAAAGGTCTGGCCAATATTGACCAGACTGCGCGACAAAGGCAGGAATTCGACGCCTGCCGGCCTGGTAACTAGGATTGCGAGGGAGACGGCAACGACAATCGCTGCGGCAGTGGCGATGGCGACCGTGCGCAGGTGTTGCAGCGCCAGTGATAGCAAACTGCCCTGGTTGTAGATGGCATGAGCGCCATTCTGCGTCAGCGGCTTGAGCAGCGGCTCGAACCACAAGGGATTTGTCAAAAAGGCGATGAGCAGAACCAGCACGGCGAGCCGCAGCAGGAGTGGAATCCAGGCCTTCATTGCGGCCTCGCGGCACGTTTGACGAGGCCTTCCATAGTGACCTTGCCAAGCGGTGTGCCATCGTCCGATGTCACCGGCATCGCAGAACGACCCGACCACAACAGTTCCGCAAGCGCATCGCGCTGGGTCGCCTCGGCGCGTATCCCCTCGCCGGCGGCCTTGCCGGGCTCGACCGCATCGCCGACGGCGCCAAGCGACAGCAGCTTGAACGGGCGGTCGGAGGCACCGATCAGTGTTTCGACGAAGTCATTGGCGGGTTTGGCCAGAATTTCGGCTGGCGTCGCATACTGGATCAGTCGCCCTGCATCCATGACGGCGATACGGTCGCCCAGATGGACCGCCTCCTCCATGTCGTGGGTGACGAGGATGATGGTGGTGCCGAAGCGTTTCTGGATCGCCAGCAGGTCTTCCTGCGCCTTGGTGCGGATGATCGGATCGAGCGCGCCGAACGGCTCGTCCATCAACAGCACGTTGGGCTCGGCCGCAMGCGCGCGGGCGACGCCGACACGCTGCTGCTGGCCACCCGACAATTCGTGGGGATAACGAGGGCCAAAAGCCACCGGGTCCAGCTGAAGCAGCGACATCAGCTCGTCGACGCGAGCCTTGATGCGCGCTGCGTCCCAGCCAAGCAGCGATGGGACGGTGCCGATGTTCTGTGCCACGGTGCGGTGCGGAAACAGGCCATTGCCCTGGATGGCATAACCGATGCTGCGGCGCAGTTCGTGGCCGGGCACCGAGCGATTGTCCGTGCCGTCGAGCTTGATCGTACCCGAGGTCGGCTCGACCAGGCGGTTGATCATGCGCAAGAGCGTGGTCTTGCCAGAGCCGGAAGTGCCGACGATCACCGTCAGCGTACGCGGCTCAATGACCATCGAGACGTCGTCGACGACAGCGGTTTCGCCATAACGCTTGGTAATGTTTTCGATCTCGATCATGCCGCCACCGCCAAGGTTCTGCGGGTCGCGACAAATTCGACCACCGCGTCAAGGATGATGGCAGCGGCGAAGGCCAGCGCCACCGTTGGAACCGCGCCAAGCAGGACAAGGTCCATTGCCGTCTGGCCGACGCCCTGGAACACGAACACACCAAAGCCACCGCCGCCGATCAGCGCGGCAATGGTGGCAAGGCCGATGTTCTGGACCAGAACGATGCGGATGCCGGTGAGAATGACCGGAAAAGCAAGCGGAAACTCGACATTCGACAGGCGCTGCCAGCCGGTCATGCCCATGCCGCGTGCCGCATCGTTCGCCGCGCGCGGCACACCAGCGAGCCCGACCACCGTATTGGCGACCACAGGCAACAGCGAATAGAGAAACAGTGCGACGAAGGCCGGTGCGGCGCCGATACCGCGAATGCCCAGAGCGGAAGCGCCGGGAACATTGGCCGCAACCCAGCCGAGGGGCGCGATCAGGATGCCGAACAGCGCGATCGAGGGGATCGTCTGGATGATGTTGAGCACATTGAGCACGCCAGCCCGCAGCGCCTCGACGCGGTGGCACAAAATGCCGAGCGGCAGGCCGACAAGAGCGGCGGCGGCAAGCGAGCCTAGTGCAAGCTGGACATGGCGCGCCGCTTCGTTCCAGAAACTGTCGGCGCGATTGGCATATTCCTTGAGAATCGAAAGGCTGTCCCACTGGCCTGACGCGAGCAGAAGCCAGATCGCCGCAGCGGCGATGACGAGCACGGCAACGCGCCCGACCGGCGACAGTTGCAACCTCGTCAGGACGTCTGCAAGCAAAAGGGTAAAGGCAAAGATCAGAAGCCAGAAGCCCGACGCCGGCGAGATG
>NZ_JBFUKO010000718.1:0-2574 GCF_056400805.1 Aminobacter sp. P4_H6_2 | reverse complement strand
ATCGAGACCGGGACATCGAGGAGCTCAGGATCCTCAACCTCGTCGGCGCGCTGCTCTAGCACGTCCACCAGCGTCTCTCGTCGACCCGACACTGCAACGACGTCGCCGGTCTCGATCACAAGCTGTGGGGTCGACTCCATGATCTCGCCTCCCCGCCGTAAGCGCTGGACGAAAAGCCGATGCTCTGGAAATTTTTCCTCGGCGGCCTTCACTGACAGGCCGACGATTGGCGCATGCGCCGCGATCCGATAGGCGCGCAACTCAAATCTGTGCCAGGCTGACGAAACACCAGCCGCAACGCGCTTGATGCCAAGTTCCTTCTCCAGCTTGAGTGCCTCGGCAGTCAGGTCGATGCCGAGCAGCTTTGGCCCGGCGACACTGCAGAACAAGATGACGCCAACCGCACCGAATATGTAGCACACCGCGTCTGCTACAGCGATGTGTGCCACAAACCGGGCACGGTCTGCCTCAGGCAGAGGGAGCGCGTTGATGGCCTCGGTCGCCGTGCCCATCGCCGGGCTCTCGGTGAGCGCGCCCGAGAGGAGCCCCGCCGAGAAACCCGGGTCGAGGCCGAGCGTCTTGGCAACGGCGATGGCGGTGAGGAGCCCTGTCACGCACACGACCACGGCGAGCACCACCGGCTTTACCCCGTCGCGCTTCAAGGCCTGCAGGAACTGTGGCCCGACCGAGTAGCCGATGCCAAAGAGGAAGAGCAGGAAGAGGAAAGACTTCGCCGTACTCGAAACCGGCACTTCGGCGAACTGCCCGATCAGGATGCCCGCAAAGAGGGAGCCGGTAACCGGCCCCAGGCTGAAACCTCCAAATTTTATGCCGCCGATCAGGTAGCCGATGCTGATCGCAGCGAACACGGCGAGCTCGGGATACTTGACAAGGAAATGTTCGAACCAAGCCATGATCAAACTTGCTCCCGCCTTCCCGAGCCCAAGCTACCGCGCATGCACCATTGCACAGCGCGGCTTGGGCAGTACCCGCTTCAGCGCTTCGACTTGGCTGCGACGGCTTCTGGTTTCACCAGTTTCAGTCCTCTCGCCTTCTCATAGCCGTGGATTTCCTTCACATCGAGCTTTCGCATGAAGTCGATCGTCTCTTGTGTCAGCACCTGGCCCGGCACCATGATCGGGAAGCCCGGCGGGTAGGGAATGACGAAGTTGGCCGACACCATCTCCGGCCCCTCGCGCAGCCGCTTGTCGCACTCGGCGCCGGCGAGCGGCACATATTCGCAAACGGAGGCGTCATAGGCGTTGAAGAAGGCGGAGCGAATGTCGCCCTCCGGCGTGTCCCGCCCGGCGTCGCTGCGATACATCTCGTGGAAATGGCTGAAATTGGGAAGGTCGGGCACGTCGGTCATCAGCGACTTCACCCGCGCCGCAAAGGCCGCGCGTTCTCCCTCCCCGCCGTCCGCAAGACGCTTTTCGATGCCATGGCAGATCTCGACCAGGACGCGGATGAGGTGGGCGATGTCGCTTCTTGTGTTGTTGATGTTCGACTGCAGCAGCACGCTGTTGCGCGACGTTTTGTTCAGCTGGATGTCATACTCGTTCGCCAGCAGGCCCTTGAACTGGGTTCCGTCAAAACCGGCGGTTCCGCAGACCAAAGTCATGCGGGTGGGATCGAGGTAGAATTCGTCTTCTCGCATCGCCTTGACCGCAGTGGCCCAGGTCGAGCCCGGCGCGAGATAATCCTTGAAGCCGGACTGGCGGTACTGTGCCGGGATCATTTCGTCGGCGCCGAGCACGCGGAAGTATTTCGAGATCAGCGGGTGTTCGTTCACCGCGCGACGGATCTTGAGCCCGATCTCGATAGCATTCATTACCAACCCATAACCCTCGAGCTCCATCTGCCGCCGTGCGACGTCGAGGCTGGCGATCAGCTGTTGGTTGGGGCTGGTCGAGGCATGGGTAAAGACTGCCTCGTGGAACTGAGCTTCCACCGTGTGAAAATCCACGTCCTTGACCAGAAGCATGGAACCCTGGCGGATGGCGGACATCGACTTGTGCGTGGAATTGGTCTGGTAGACACGAAGCCGCACTAGCCGCGGATCGGGGATCAGACGCGTTGCTAGCAGCTTCTCGTCAGAGGGTTTGTCGCCGAGTTCCGCCTGCTGCTTTTCATATGCATCGACGGACGCCGGATCCCGCAGCCAATCCTCGAGATCCGCGGCAGCCCCCATGGCCGTGCGCGGACGCAGGAACGGCGAGAAGCGGGCAAACCCGGACCATGCCTCGTCCCAGAGAAAGATGAGGTCCGGCTTGAGGGCGAGGCATTCCTCCATAACGCGGCGAACATTGTASATATGKCCGTCGAAGGTGCAGTTGGTSAGATCAAGCAGTTTCAGCCGGTTCAGACGGCCCTCGGCTCGCAATGCCAGCAGCGCCCGCTTGATGGTGGCGAGCGGTACCGCGCCGTACATCGAATATTCCGTCATCGGGAAGGCTTCGACGTAGTAGGGCTGCGCGCCGGTGAGGACCATGCCGTAGTGGTGCGACTTGTGGCAATTGCGGTCCACCACTGCGATGTCGCCGGGTGCAAGCAATGCTTGCACTGCCATCTTGT
>NZ_JBFUKO010000717.1:0-2575 GCF_056400805.1 Aminobacter sp. P4_H6_2 | reverse complement strand
CCTGACAGCAAACCCACTTTGGCACTGTGATGCCGGGAGCGGGAGCCATCCACCTCATCCGCTTTGGGGCGGCGAGTCAGGTCTTCGGTCGTTTGTTTGCTGGCGAGATAGACCCAGTTCCTTCTTGATCGGGCATTTGAAAGACTGTACTCGCAGCACAAATTGACGTGCATAGTATCGGGTCGAAATCTCAGAGCTTATAGGCACGGCGCAGCCGATCAATGACGACCTCCCTCGTCATCGCGACCCCAAACTGCTTCGGCGTGAAATCATCCTGCCCGACAAGAGCGTCGACGAACGCTTGCATATCGGCCTTGATCGTCTCGGGCAGGTCGAACGTCGCCTCCGCGCTTAGGAGCTGCAACAGACGCGCAACATCGTTGCGGTGCTTCTTCACGTCCTTTTCGTCGACCTTCTCGCCCTCCGCACGACGGCGGCTGAGATCGACCCAGGCACGCGCCTTGAAGGGGATGAGGCCGGCTTCGTCGAGAACCGGCACACCGTCCAGCGATCGTCCCATCGTCTTGAGAAACGCATAATAGTCGGCGTCGAGCAGGATGGCCGACAGGCTCGCCGCTGCCTCGGCGATCGGGATCGGCACAAGTTGGCTGCCGGGTGCCAGCTCGAATCCGTCCGGCGCATTGGAGAACAGCTCCAGCATCGCCGGATATCCTTCGATCGACGGCTTGGCGAACCGATAAAGAATCCGCTCGCCTTCGCTACGCTGTCGGATCTCGTATCCGCCCGCCTCGACAAAGGCCATGAACTTTTCGGAGAACGCCGGGTCGAGCGCCTCGACGATGAGGACAATATCGAGATCCTTGGTCGCGCGGAAATCGAGACCGACTTCCTCCATGATCAGCTCGCATGCCGCGCCGCCGATCAGCACATACTGGTGCTCATGGCCCGAAAAATGCGCGCGAAAGCGGTCGACGCCAGCTACCATCCAAAGGGCTCCAAAAGATAATCGGCTGCCTGTGCGACTCGTTCGTTCGCGTCATGCCGTGCGCTCAGATAGAGCGAAAGTCGGTCGGCAACCTCGTTGTCGGTGAGGACTTGGGGATCATAGGCCCATGTCTGGATCTCGATCCGACGTTCGTCATAGGCCCAGGCAGGTTCCAATCCGTGTTGCCGTGCCATCCGCTTCCAAGCGGCTGCCGGCGCTGCCCTGCATTCGATTCGCGGTTCGGTGAGCATCGTATATTGGGCTAGGGCGCTTTCGCCCGCCAACACCGCCTCGTTCAAGGGTAGCTCGCCCGTGACATAGCGAATCTTGCGCACCGGCGATTGCAAGCGCCCCTCGACCGCGCGCCAGAGGTCGCCGCCACCGAAGCGCAGGCTCAGGCGACGCTGCCGGCCGACGCGGTGCGGCCGCGCCAGTTCGAGTGCCTCCAGTTCGTCGAACGCCCGGCTCATGCTCATGATCGCGACCTGGTAGCGCTCGGCGAGCTGGGTCAGGCTGGCATCGTTCACTTCGTGCCCAAGCAGCGCGGCAAGAATCACCACTTGTGAGGTTGGGGACATCTGCTCGGGCGATGGTCCTGGCTCGCTGGAATAGGTTTCGCGCAGGTCCACAAACGCTTCGGGCACATAGAATTGCGCCCCCGGAGAAATGAATGCGACGCGCTTTTCCACGAGGCGCCGACGCAATGCCGCTGGTACGCTTTCGAGCAACAGCACGAACAGGCGGGCATCGATATGGCGCCGCATCTGGTCCCGATGCTTCAGGAACTCGTCAACGCCGCCTATGGCACCACTTTGCGGAACGATGAATACGGCCGGGCCGTCGAGCAGCTCCCCGCGCCACATGCTATAGCGGTCATACAGAAAGTGCGGGAGTCCGAGCGGCTTGATGGGATCGAGAAGGAGGTGTGCCCCGAAGGCCTCGCGTGCATAGGTTTCCGTCGCGCTCGCAAGCGCACGCAATCGCATGTCCGGAAACTCATCTAACATCACTCGATCTATTTAACAGCAGTGGAGTTAAATATCCACTTCAATGTTAGATAGCGTGGTTGCCGCCAGCTCGGCTGCGATCCACCGGTCTATTTCATAGGCTTCGGCTGCGTTCCAGGATATTTGCGACCTAGCGGGAGGCAGCAACAACAACGCCGGCCTCGACCATCACGCCGCCGGCCGCACGGTATCCAGAACGGGAAAACCGTTCTCTAGCCCAAGCCTCACAGCACCAATGACAGGGTCGGGGTCATGAGCTGCGCACCAGAATCTGAGCTGTGAACCTTCGAGGCATAGAAACTCGCAGTCGAATAGACCAATGCAGAATTGGGTCGGCTGCAGAAGGGCAGCTACACGGCCTTCGCTACCCGATAGCGGATGAGGTGGATGGCTCCCGCTCCCGGCATCTGAGTGCCAAAATGGGTTTGCTGTCTGGCAACCCAAGCAAAGGAGCCATCCGCCATGCAGATTACCACCGTGGGCCTCGATTTGGCCAAGCGTGTTTTTCAAGTTCATGCCGTTGACGCGTCTGGAGACGTTGTCGTGCGCAAGGCACTACGGCGATCGCAGGTTTTGCCGTTCTTCACCAAGTTGCCACCCTGCCTGATCGGCATCGAGGCCT
>NZ_JBFUKO010000716.1:0-2580 GCF_056400805.1 Aminobacter sp. P4_H6_2 | reverse complement strand
CTTGTTCACCTATTTGTCGCTGTTCGGCTTTGGCATGATCGCAATCAACGCGATTGCGATCCTGCTTGGCCTGCAGCCGCTGACGCGGGTGCGCAACGCGCTCGCCATGGTCCGAGAGGGCACCGCCCAGCGCCTCACCGGACGTTTTCCTGCCGAGATCCAGCCGCTCGCAAATGAGACCAATGCGCTGATCGAAAACAACCGCCGTATCGTCGAGCGGTCGCGAACCCAGGTCGGCAATCTTGCGCATTCGCTGAAAACACCGCTTGCGGTGATGCTCAACGAGGGGCGTGCTCTGGGCGGCCCCAAAGGGCAGCTCATTGCTGACCATGCCGCCGCGATGCAAATGCAGATTGATCATTATCTTCAGCGGGCCCGGGTTGCCGCGCAGCGGGAAAGCGTTGTCTATCGCACGCCGGTCGCGCCGCTGCTGCAGCGCATGGTGCGGGTGATGGAAAAGCTCTCGCGTGGCGCAACTTTCTCCCTGAACCTGCCGGCGACCGAGGTTGTGTTCGCAGGCGAGCGCGAAGATCTCGAGGAAGTTGTCGGCAACCTGCTCGAAAATGCAATGAAATGGGCGCACAGTGCCGTCAAGGTTTCGGTCGAGACAGCGGCGCCCGTGGCCGAGGAGCCGCCACGGTTTTCGATCCTGATCGAAGATGACGGGCCAGGAATTCCGGAGGAAAAGGCACGCGAGGCGCTCCAGCGTGGCAAGCGTCTCGACGAGACCAAGCCAGGTACGGGCCTTGGCCTCGCCATCGTCGCTGATCTGGTCAAGGAGTATGGCGGCACGCTTCGATTGGAGCGATCGGCGATGGGGGGACTGAAGGCCATCGTAGAGTTGCGCGGAGTGCAGTAGAAATGGCTGGCCGAATCGGCCCCATTTCGGCCAAAGATGCAATCTAACGCGGCGCCAAGCCCTTGTAAGCGGACGCAAATTCGGGACCGGTGATGAGCATGAGACTAAGGGTGGCACTGGTTGCGGGAATGCTGGCTGGCTCCGGCTGCACAACCTCCGGTTTGGGTAGCGGCAGCGGGATTGTTCCGTCGCTCGGCGGTGGAGACAGCTCGGCCTCTAGCGGCAAGGTCGCGACGCGTATCATCACGGCCATGGATGGTGGGCTGATTGGCGGCTCGATCGGCGGCGGCTTGAGTGACGGCGACCGGCGCAAGGCGCTCGAAGCCGAGTATCGTGCGCTGGAATATGGTCAGGGCGGGCAGACGGTTGCCTGGAAGGGCGAGGGTCGCTCGGGCGAAGTTGTCGCAGCACAGCCGTATCGCGTCGGCTCGCAGGACTGCCGGCAATACTCGCAGACCGTGTTCACCACCGGAACGCCACTGACCGCGCGCGGAACGGCCTGTCGCAACGCTGACGGCAGCTGGACGCCGCTGACCTAAGTTCTCACGCGTTGTTGCTTTGGCAAAACATCCTGAACCGTCAATAAGCCGCAGGACGAAGATGTTGGCAGCTTGGTGGCTGCTGGCTATTTAGGTGAGCATGTTGTTCTGGGTCATAGCTGCTGTACTGACACTTGGTGCGAGCCTTGCGGTTCTGTTGCCGTTGACGCGGCAGGCCGAAGGCGAAGCCGACGCCAGCCACGACCTTGAAGTTTATCGCGACCAGCTTGGCGAAGTCGACAGGGACGCCGCGCGCGGGCTCATTGCTCCATCCGACGCCGAACAAGCGCGGRCCGAGATCGCACGCCGCATCATCAAGCTTGATGCCGATGGGGCGCCGAAGTCGAAGAACGAACCTCAGCTCTCCTCGCGGCTGGTCGGCGTCATCGCCGTGCTCGCCGTTCCGTTGCTGAGCTGGAGCATTTACACCGCGATCGGCTCGCCGGACGTGCCGTCGCAGCCTTTGAGCGCGCGCCTTTCGCAGAAGCCGGCGGACAGTTCCGTTGACGAATTGATCGCCCGCGCCGAGGCGCATCTTGTCGCGAACCCGTCGGACGGACGCGGCTGGGATGTGCTGGCACCCGTCTATCTCAGGATGGGCCGGGCCGATGACGCGGTCACAGCCTATCGCAACGCCATCCGTATCGAAGGCTCGACAGCTGCCCGCGAAGCTGGCCTTGGCGAGGCGATTGCCGGTTCCTCGGGCGGAATCGTTACTGCGGACGCGCGAATGGCCTTCGAAGCCGCGCTCAAATTCGAGCCAGCCAATCCCAAGGCGCGCTATTTCCTTGGCTTGGCGCTTGCCCAGGAAGGCAAGGTTGCCGAGGCGGCCACCGCCTGGCGTCAGATGGCCGTGGGCCTGCCGGCCGACTCGCCATGGCGACCAGTAACTGAACAGGCGATCGCCCAGGCCGAAGGTCGCACCGCACCGGCCGATGAGGCAGTTGCCGGTCCCGGACCCAAGCAGGACGACATCGACGCTGCTGCGTCCATGTCGTCCGGCGACCGCACGACGATGATCGAGGGCATGGTCGCAACGCTGGACGAAAAGCTGCGCCAGAACCCTCGCGATCCGGAAGGATGGCTGCGACTGGTGCGTTCATATCAGGTGCTCGGCAAGACCGATCTGGCCCAGGACGCGCTTGGTCGCGCCTATACCGCACTTGGCCGTGACAGCGAAGA
>NZ_JBFUKO010000715.1:0-2585 GCF_056400805.1 Aminobacter sp. P4_H6_2 | reverse complement strand
GGGCTGTCATGCGTTCGAGCGAAAGCACCGCCTCGCCCGCCAATACCCTCGCCCCGCCGGAAAGTCCGGTGCGGCCGCCCTGGACGACCAGAGGCAGCCGCGCAGCGTTGCAGGCGTTGAGGATCTCAGCGACTTCGTGGGCGTCGCGCGGGCGCAKCACAAGTTCGGGCCGGGCGCCCGGCTCGCCGGAAAGGTCGTCGCTGTAGCGCGGGTCGATGGCGTCGCCCACAAGGATCGCTGCCTTGTCGAGCCGCGTTTGAAGGGTGGAAAGAACCTGATCGGTCGGTCGCGCCATGATGCCTGGATGGCCCGGAGGAAGCCATTTCCGGGCGCTGTCTCGGGTCAGCTTATTTCGCTTGCAATATTTGTCAAACCTATATTGTTTATTCGCATGTCGAGACGGGTGACGGCCTTGCAGGTCGCACCGACGGAGGTCGAATGCCGATCGAATATCAAGACGTGGTGCGCACAGGCGTTGCCCGGCAGGTCGCTGACAAGATCCGCGCGGCCATTCTCGACGGCCGGCTCCAGATCGACGAACGCCTGCCGACCRAAGAGGATCTGGCGAAGAGCTTTGGCATCTCAAGGCCAACCGTTCGCGAGGCACTGAAGCGGCTCGCAGCCCAGAACCTCATCCGTTCGCAGCGCGGGCCGACCGGCGGCACCTTTGTCAGCCGCCCAGATCCGGAGGGCCTATCGTCGGCGATAACAGGGGCTGCAACGCTGCTGGTCGGCGTCGGCGCCTTCGACATCGACGAGATCATCAGCGCGAGGCTGGAGACAGAGGCGATCTGCTCCCGGCTCGCCTGCGAACGCCGCAGCGACGCCGATCTGGCAGCGATGCGCACCGAGATCGCGCTGCAGCGCTCCAAGTCGCTCAGCGACGAGGATTTTTGCGCCTCCGACGTTCGCTTCCACCGCGCCGTGGTCAAGGCCGCCGGCAATGGTCCGCTCAGCCTGATGATGTACACGGTGGTCGAGGCCTTCATGCCGATCACCAACATGATCGTGTCGCATGTGCGCGAGCGCAGCACCGTGGCCGACTTCCACGAACGGCTCGTGTCGGCACTGGAAGCGCGCGATGCCAAAGCCGCAACCTCTGTGCTTTCCGAGCTCCTGACCTATGTTCGCCAAAGCTATGCGATCAGCCTGGCGCGGCGCGCCGAACGCGAAGCCATATCAGGCTGACGCACGAGATTTACCCCTATGATTTCCTGGAGACTATCATGAGCGAGACTTTCACAGCTTTGATGCTGGAAGATGTCGACGGCAAGCCGCGCGCCGGCTTCCGCGAGATCACCAAGGCCGACCTGCCCGACCATGACGTGCTGGTCGAGGTCGCTTATTCGAGCCTCAACTACAAGGACGGCCTCGCCGTATCGGGCAAGGGCCGCATCGCGCGCCGCCTGCCGATGGTCGCCGGCATCGATATCGCTGGAACCGTGGTCGAGTCGCGCTCGCCGGCATGGAAGGTCGGCGACCGCGTCGTCGCCAATGGCTGGGGCATGTCGGAAACCGAATGGGGCGGCTACACGCGTTTCCAGCGGCTGAAGCCGGAATGGCTGATCCGCCTGCCCGACGCGTTTTCGATGGAACAGGCGATGGCGATCGGCACGGCCGGCTACACGGCTGCCCTTTGCGTCGACGCGCTTGAGAATTGGGGCACCATCCAGCCCGGCACGGGCGAAGTGCTGGTGACTGGTGCTGCCGGCGGCGTCGGCTCCACCGCCGTCAGCCTGCTTTCCTCCAAGGGCTACACCGTCGTTGCCTCCACCGGCCGCGCCGAGACGCATGATTACCTGCGTTCGCTGGGCGCCACCTCCTTCCTCGAACGCGCTGAGCTCGCCGGCGAGGTCAAGCCGCTGCAGAAGGAGCGCTGGAGCGGGGCTGTGGATTCTGTCGGCTCGTCGACGCTTGCCAATGCGCTGGCCCAGACCATCTATGGTGGTGCTGTCGCTGCCTGCGGGCTTGCCGGCGGCCATAACCTGCCTGGTACCGTCATGCCGCACATCCTGCGCAGCGTAGCGCTGATCGGCGTCGATTCCGTTTACGCACCGCTGCCCAAGCGCCAGAAGGCGTGGCTGACGCTGGCCGATCATCTCGACCGGACAAAGCTTTCGGCGATGACCGAAGTTCACAAGATGGCCGAACTGCCCGAGCTCGCCAACCGCATCCTGGCGGGCGCCGTGCGCGGCCGCGTCGTCATCGAAATCGCGTGAAGGGAACGGGAGAGACCATGACCAGCGAAGTCGTAATCTGGGAAAAGGACGCCGAGGACGCGTTCGTCACCTTGACCCTCAACCGTCCCGACAAGATGAACGCCATGAACCAGGAGCTCGGTGACGCGCTTGAGGCGGCGATCGACCGTGCGATCAAGGATCCTGAAATCCGCGCGGTGATTATCACCGGCGCAGGCCGGGCGTTCACGGCGGGCTTTGATCTCGGCGGCGAAGATTTCGAGATGGACACCGAGGCCTGGCGCGAGGACATCGGCGCCAATATGCGCCGCATGAAGTTCATCCGTGAAGCGCCGATCCCGATCATCGCCGCCGTCAATGGCTATGCGCTGGCCGGCGGGCTGGAGC
>NZ_JBFUKO010000714.1:0-2587 GCF_056400805.1 Aminobacter sp. P4_H6_2 | reverse complement strand
TGCTTGGCGTGCCCGAGGCCGACCGAGACCTGATGATCGAATTGACGGACCATCTGGTCGCCGGCACATCGGCCGAACCGCTGGATCCGCATGCCTATGGCAACACCACGCCGCTGCGGCTTTTGCCCTTCAACAGCCCGGCCGCCCACGCGCTGAGCGAATATGCCCGCAAACTGGGTGAGGAGCGCCGCGCCGCGCCTCAGGACGACCTGGTTTCGCAGTTGGTCTCGACCGAGATCGACGGCGAGCGGCTGACCGACAACGAGTACACCAATTTCTTCCGACTGCTGATCTTTGCCGGCAACGAGACGACGCGCACGGCTATGTCGCATCTGGCATTGCTGATCGCTAGGCATCCCGATCAGTTCGAGGTGCTGCGCCACAATCGCGACCTCGTGTCAAATGCGGTCGAGGAGGTCGTGCGCTATTCTTCGCCCATCCTATACTTCCGCCGCACCGCCACCCGCGATACTGAACTGTCAGGCACGCCGATCAAACGCGGCGACAAGGTGGTGATGTGGTATGCCTCGGCCAATTTCGACGAGACACGCTTCTCCGATGCGCTTCGTTTTGATGTGACGCGGCCCAAGCTGCCCATTCATGCCGGGTTCGGCGGCGGTGGCGTGCATACTTGCCTGGGGGCGGGACTGGCGCGACTGGAACTGATCGAGCTTGTCAACGAAATCCTCGACCGCAATCTGAAGATTGAGATTGTGGGCGAACCGGAATATGTGCAGACGAACTTCGTCAACGGCGTCGAGCACCTGCATGTGCGGCTTTCGGCATGACCGGCAAGTTTCACGCCTACACTGTCCTGTCGCGGCAGGAAGAAGCCGTTGACATCTCGTCTTTCTGGCTGCGTCCCGAGGGCGCCGTGACAGCGCGCGGTGGCGAGCATCTGATCGTCGAGGCGCTTGTTGGCGATGGTAGCTATGCGTTGCGGCGAGAGTACTCCGTTTCCGGGCTTTCCGACGGAGCGCTCCGGCTGACGGTCAAGCGCGAGCGCGCACCCAAGGGGCAGCCCACTCTCCCGCCCGGATATGTCTCAAGCTGGCTGCTCGATGAGGTGAAGCCGGGCGATGTCCTGCGCGCTTCGGCGCCGCGCGGCGAGTTTCGCTTGCGCGAAGGCTCTGAGAAGCCGGTACTCCTGTTCAGTTGCGGGGTGGGCATCACGCCGATGATGCTGCTGGCCAAGGAATTGGCAGGCTCGGGTCGGCGTGTGGCCTTTGTGCATGTCTGCCGCGATGGCGCGCATCATGTATTTGGACTGGAGATCCGCGCGCTGGCGGCRCAGGCGGCGAATATGAGCGTGCATATTTGCTACAAGCACGGCACCTCCGATTGTGCCGGTTGCGACAGCACGGGCGACCTAAACCGTGATCGACTGGCAGCGCTTCTGCCCGGGGCCGGTTGTGAGGTTTATCTCTGTGGGCCGGGCGCCTTCATGCAACGCGCTTATGACATGGCGCTGGACCTGGGCGTTAGGGCCGAAGATATTCGCTACGAGCTTTTTGGGCCCTCTTCCGACTTCACCCCGCGCCATGCCCCAAGCATCAGCAAGAGCGACGGCCCACGCGTCACGTTCACCAAGTCCGGGATTTCGGCGCGCTGGTCCGGTGATGCCCCCTCGCTTCTGGATTTTGCCGAGGAGCAGGGCCTCTATCCCGATTATTCCTGCCGCGCCGGTAGCTGCGAAAGCTGCAAGACGCGCGTGTTGAGGGGCGATTTCCACTATCCGGTCGAGCCGTTCGAGCGACCCGGCGAGGGGTATGTGCTGCTCTGCTGCGCACAACCGACGTCCGATCTGGTGCTGGAGGTCTGATGCGCGCTGGAGCAAGAGCCAGCACGTAACTATGCCTTCGTCGTGTCTGGAGGGACGCGGCGGAAGAGGCGAATGAAACCATAAGGGAGGGAAGTTCATGTCTATTCTGGAGGCGGGCAGCGGGCAGCTGCGCAAAGATGCCATGGGCGTCTGGCACATCGTCTTTTTCGTCGTCGCAGCCGCCGCGCCACTGGCGGTGGTGGTGGGCGTTTCGCCTTATGCTTTCGCTGCCGGAAATGGCACGGGTGTTCCGCTGACCTTCATTCTGGTGGGCGCGATGTATCTGCTGTTCAGCGTCGGGTTCACCACGATGAGCGCCCATATCGGCGGGGCGGTGTCCTTTTACCCCTACATCGCCAAAGGTCTCGGCAAGCCCATGGGCGTGGGCGGCGCGCTGATCTCAATCGCGTCCTACATCGCGGTCCAGCTCATGGCGATGACGCTGTTCGGCATCTTCTCAAATGCAATCGTCTCGCAGTACACCGGGCTCGACATTCCCTGGTGGGTCTATTGCCTCATGCTCAACGTAGGGGTCTATCTCTGCGGCATGCGCAAGATCGAGTTTTCGGGCCGCGTGCTGGGCGTGTTCATGATCGCCGAGGTGCTGGTCTTGTCCCTGCTTGGCATCGCCATTCTGGTCAACGGCGGGGGTCCGGAGGGCATCACTCTGGCGCCGTTCGGGTTCAGTGCGGTGAACTCAGGTAACCTGAGCCTTGCGTTGGTGTTCATCGTCTCGGCGTTCATCGGCTTCGAGGCCACCACGAT
>NZ_JBFUKO010000713.1:0-2590 GCF_056400805.1 Aminobacter sp. P4_H6_2 | reverse complement strand
ATGGTAATTCTGGCGTTCATACTGGGTTCACCAAGCGGCGGCTAGCAATGGTGGCGTCAATGAGAAGGAGCCTCCCATATGAAACGCATTGTTCTAGCTGCTGTCGCCCTGTCGGTGTTCGCTGCGCCGATGGCACAAGCTCAACAGCGCTACGAGGCGCCACGTCACGGAAACCACTACAGCCAGCCGCAGAAGTGGCAGGATTACCGCCAAAAGCCGGTCAAGCGACAGCACTGGTCAAAGGGCAAGCGTGTGCCTGACTGGCAGCGCAAGCAGGCACTTCGGGACTACAATCGCTATGGCCTCAAGCGCCCAGGCTATGGTCAACGCTGGGTCAAGGTAGACAGCGACTATCTGTTGATCAGTGTGGCGTCGGGCATCATCGCTTCGGTCGTGGCTGGACGCTAATCCAGACAGGTCAACAGATTGCGGAAAGGCGGTTCTTCGGAGCCGCCTTTTTCCCTGGGATCATCCATAAGCGGCCATCGACCGCGGACGGTTCGATTTTCTGGTCTCGACGTATGAGTCGATGTTCCGTGCCGCATTCCTCGAAGCGATCGACGGCTCTGGTCGAACACCTGTTGCAGGCGAAGCCAGCGAATGGGCGTCATTTATCGCAGGGTCCCGAAATCACAGAGTGCTTTCGATCGAATTCAATGTCCTTCCGATTGCCTGCTTGTATTTTTCGAACTCCGGTGACGTTTCTCTAACCTCCTGGAGCGCAGTCGCAGCGGAAGGTTGTGATGCTGCAGAAGGTGCTCGGCCAGTCATCTTTTTCTCAGCCCAACCAATGACATAGCCGGCGTTCTTGCCGGTCAGGAACGGGTTGGCTTTTATGACGACCTCTCCAAGAACATCAGCAAGCATTGCGTCATTGGATGACGACAGGATCTGGTGGGCGCCCTCCATTCCAAGAAAGTGGCAAAGATAGAGCCGACCCGCAGTGATCTGATGGCCACGCGCTTTGAGATAGGCTTCACCCTCGCGCGCCAGATTGCGCACCATCTCGCGTGAGATGGTCGGGTCGAAACGCAGATCGAGGAGCTCGGTCGTCGAAAGCGACCTGGCGAGATCGGGCCGGTAGGTGTTTATCATCCTTATCCAGGTCTTGCTTATGAACTGTCCGAGCCCTGTTGCCGACGACAGCGGGTTCTTGGCACGGGCACTGCCGCCGCTTTCGACATGGACGATACGATTGGTCAGCACCTCGATGGCAGAGTCGTCGGACGCAATCACGGTGATCGTGCCGAGCGGATCGATGGCCTGTCCGTCCTGATAGAGTTCGAAATGAAGATGCGGGCCGGTCGACAGGCCCGTGGTGCCGATATAGCCGATGACGTCGCCTGCTTTGACAGTGGATCCGATGCCGATGCCGTCGGCGAAACGCTGCATGTGGGCATAGCGGGTTTCGCGATTGTTGGCGTGCGAAATGCGGATGAGGTTGCCGTAGCCCTGGCCGTCGCCTTCAAACACAACCTGGCCGTCGAAGGCCGCTTCGATCGGCGTACCGATGGGGGCTGCCCAATCCACTCCTTTGTGGACGCGAACCGTCTTCAGGATCGGATGCATGCGCGGCCCAAAGGTTGACGTCATGACACCGTTGACCGGCGTGACCATGCCGTTGGTTGCCATCAGCGAGCGAACTTGATCGTTGCCCGTGACGCAAGAGAACTGACCATCGCTCTGTTGGAAGACAAAACATTCGAGGTTCTTGTCGGTGCCATGCACACCGACATAAAGCACCTGGCCTGCCAGACCATCCTTGCCGCGAGCCGTTTGTGAATAAAGCAGGACGAGCCTCTGGTCTTCTGTGGCAAAGGCGTTCAAATCCTGTCCACGTGACAGATACATGATCGCCTCACCAAGAACGCCGGTTGGAACGTCGTTGCGGGCCGCTGTCGAGTAGATCGCGTCGAGGAGGCGGTACTGGCGCTTGTGCGTGCCTTCTTGCGGGGCGGCGCCGGAATAGTTGAAAAGGTCGTCGCGCACCCATGGATCTACGCCGGAGACGAACTGACCGGCCGAATTGCGCGCGAGGGTGCCAACGAACCTATTCATGGCGTAGACCGACACCTGCATCAGCGCCACCTGGGGCGCCTCGCGCCGCGGCTTGAAGCCACGCATAGCTACAACATAGCCCGGTTCGAGGCCTTCCAACTTGAAAAGCGACTTCAGCGCTTCGCCGGCCAATTTCGCCTCATCGGTGGCGAAATGTGCCTCGAGCACGACGCTGTCCAGCGTGCGGTTGGTCAGGATCTTGACGAAGGTATCTTCGGTCGCCTCGAAGCGCTCGGTCTCCGGCGTCACGGTGGCGACACTGGTATTGTTTGCGATCGCGGTTTTCTCGAATTCGGGCAGGGCAGCTTCACCTTGGTCGATTGTTTCGCCCCACCCGGCGCCGAGATCCGATGGTAGACTGCCTTCGGGCTCGGCCTGGTCAAGATCGACATCAGTTGGCGGAGCCGCCTGATCATCAGCCTGCTGGCCGGCTGTTGGTTCAACCACCGCGCGCTGCGCCTGGAAAAATGCAAAGTCCTCCTGCGTCGATGGGATGGCCGTCATGAAGCGCTCGCTGGAACTCAGCATCGTG
>NZ_JBFUKO010000712.1:0-2593 GCF_056400805.1 Aminobacter sp. P4_H6_2 | reverse complement strand
GGGCGATGAAGCCAAAGCCGGTGGCAAGCCCCGACGCGGCGATGCCGACGGCCAAAAGCGCGCCGACGACGATCACCGAGGAGATCGCGTTGGTCACCGCCATCAACGGCGTGTGCAAGGCCGGCGTCACCTGCCAGACAACGTAATAGCCAACGAAGATCGCCAAAACGAAGATGGCGAAGCGGAAGACGAACGGGTCGATCGCTCCACCCGACAGTGCGTGCGCCGCACCACCGGCGGCCTCGGCCGCATTTTGAGCGGTGGCGAGATCCTGGACACCGAGCCGGACGGCACCAACCGCCTGGTCGAGCTGGTCGAGGGCTTTTTGAAGACCTTCCATCATGCGTCTCCCTGAGATGACTTCTTCGACGTCTTGGGCTGAGCCGGCTTCTTCACGGCAGCCGGTTTTGCGGACGCAGCCTTTTCAGGCGCGGCCTTCTCAGCCGCTGCGCTGGCGAAGTTGGGGTGAACCACGCGGCCGGCATCGGTCAGCATCGTTGCCTTGACCAGCTCGTCGTCGCGGTTGATGGCAATCTGCTTCGAGGCCTTGTCGACCATGGTCTCGAGGAAGGCGAACAGGTTCTTGGCATAAAGCAGCGAGGCGGACGCCGCGACACGGCCCGGCACGTTGAGGTGGCCGACGATCTTGACGCCATTGGCGGTGGTGACGACCTTGCCGGGCACAGCACCTTCGACATTGCCGCCGCGTTCGACGGCGAGATCGACAAGCACCGAACCCGGCTTCATCGAGGCGACCATCTGGGCTGACACCAATTTTGGCGCCGGACGGCCCGGGATGAGTGCGGTGGTGATGACGATGTCTTGCTTGGCGATATGCTCGGCGGTCAGCGCCGCCTGCTTGGCCTGGTACTCCTTGGACATCTCCTTGGCGTAGCCGCCAGCGGTTTCGGCGGCCTTGAATTCCTCGTCCTCGACGGCGAGGAATTTTGCGCCGAGCGAGGCGACCTGCTCCTTGACCGCCGGACGCACGTCGGTGGCGGTGACGATCGCACCCATGCGCCGCGCAGTCGCAATCGCCTGCAGGCCGGCAACACCGACACCCATGATGAACACTTTCGCCGCCGGCACGGTGCCGGCCGCCGTCATCATCATCGGCAAGGCGCGGTCATATTCGCCCGCGCCGTCGATCACCGCCTGGTAGCCGGCAAGGTTTGCCTGCGACGACAACACGTCCATCACCTGGGCGCGCGTGATGCGCGGCATCAGTTCCATGGCAAACGCCGTCACACCGGCCTTGGCCATCGCTGAGACCGCAGCATCATTGCCATAGGGGTCCATGATGGCGAGCACGGCCGCACCTGGCTTGTAACCCTTGAGCTCGGCGTCGCTGGGCCGCCTGACCTTCAGCACGACATCGGCGCGTCCCGCATCGACAGCCTTGCCGATGACAGCACCGACAGCAGTGAAATCGGCATCGGGAATGCGCGACAAGGTCCCTGCCCCTGTCTCGACAACCACGTCAAAACCAAGCCCCACCAGGCGTTTCACCGTATCCGGCGAAGCCCCAACACGGGTTTCAATCAACTCAAGCTCTTTGGGGATGAATATCGTCTGGCCCACCGTCACGTCCTTTCGGTTGGAACCTTACCAAACGTAAAGCGCCGGACGCACAAAGACGCGTCGGCGCCTTACCAACGAAATCTACTTTGGATACTGACGGAGAAGCCGCCGACGCACCCGAAGCCACAATCTTATAAGGACCATGCCTTGCCAGTCACTACACCGGCAAGGCTATTGCACGGAGCCGCTTTTGGTCCACGTTCTTCTAACGAAGGTCGTCTGTTTATCTCCGGCCCAAATTGACCGGAACCAAAACWGACGCTGGAGCCCGCGGCTGCGTAGAAATGTCAGCGAATATGTGTCGGTACGTCGCGCAGCAGGAAACCGCCGACGGCGCAGATGATCAGGAACAGCACCACGCTGGAGAAAAATCCAGCAGGGGTGAAGAACCCAAAGGCCATGGCGATCATCAGCGCAACGCAAGCCAGCGTGCTGTATTTGGACAGCGTAATGAACATCGAATAGGTTTTCTCGTGCTCGGCGTAGTCCATCTGCGCGCCAAGTTCGATCGGGCCGGTCGGCGTATTATCAGCCATGAGAGTCCCCTCCGGAAAACGAGTTCAAGGGCACATACCTAAATGCGCGCTGCAGGGCAATGGAAAGATTGCCCCTTTGGCTGCGACAAGATTATCAATCCCCAGCAGGGAAATCTTGGCTCATTTGATGAACCGGCGCGTTCTGGTGCCGCAGGAAAACACAACCCTAGTTCTTGCACGCCTCGTTGAGTGGCCACGGCGCGTGGGCCTCGGCGAATTTGCCGGCTTCCAGCTCGACCAGCGGCGCAATCATCTCGGCGTCAGCGGTCAAAAGATGGGATGTCTTGACGAACTTGGCGCCGTCCCATTCCAGCATCCACGCCCCGCCATGGCCGGCATGGTTGGTGCAGGAAGTCGCGAACGGACCGATCATGCCGGTCATGCCGAGCGACGCCAGCCTGGCGTCGTCGATCTTGAGGTTCTCGAGGCCCCAGCGCATCTGCTCGCCATTGATTAGCCTGATGTCGAAATGCTCC
>NZ_JBFUKO010000711.1:0-2593 GCF_056400805.1 Aminobacter sp. P4_H6_2 | reverse complement strand
TTCGACGTTCTCGACGACAACGATCGCGTCGTCGACGACCAGGCCGATGGCCAGCACCATCCCGAGCAGCGACAGCATGTTCAGCGAGAAGCCGAGCAGATACATCACCGTCAAAGTGGCGATCAACGACACCGGTATCGCGATGATCGGGATGATGGTGGCGCGCCAGCTCTGAAGGAAGATGAAGACGACAAAGACGACGAGCAGCAGCGCTTCGACGAGCGTCTTGACCACGTCGTCCATGGCAGCGGAAACGAAGCGGGTCGTATCGTAGAACATGTTGTAGGACATGCCGGACGGGAAGCGCTTCGACAGCTCGTCCATCTTGGCCTTGACACTGCTCTGCAGGTCGAGCGCGTTGGAGCCCGGGGCCTGAAGAACCGCGAGCACGACGCTGTCCTCGCCGTCGAGGCTGAAGGACGACGAGTAGGACAGAGCGCCGAGTTCGATACGCGCCACGTCGCGCAGATGAATTGCGGCGTGGGTTTCAGGATCGACGCGAAGGATGATCTCGCCGAACTGCTGCGGGTCGCTCAGGCGACCGATAGCACTCACCTGCATCTCGAACGGCGTTCCGGATGGAGCCGGCGACTGGCCGATCTTGCCGGCCGCGACCTGGATGTTCTGCTCCTGGATGACGTTCTGTACATCGACGGCGGTGACGCCGAGACTCGCCATCTTGTCGGGGTCGAGCCAGACGCGCATGGAATAGCGGCGCTCGCCGAAGAACTGGACGTCGCCGACGCCGGGCAGTCGCTTGATCGGGTCGAGGATCTGCAGATAGGCGTAGTTCGACAGCGTGGTGAAATCGACCGACTTGTCAGGCGAGCTGAGATTGACCAGCACGTTGAAGTTCGGGTTCTGCTTGATGACGGTAACGCCGGCCTGGTTGACCAGGGCGGGCAGGGAGGGGGCTGCCTGCGAGACGCGGTTCTGGACGTCCATGGCGGCGATGTCGACATCATAACCGACCTGGAACGAGATGATGATGCGCGCCGACCCGTCGTTCGAGCTCGTCGAGGACATGTAGAGCATCCCGGGCACGCCGTTCAGCTGTTGCTCCAGCGGGGTCGTCACGGTATCGGCCACGACCTGCGCGCTGGCGCCGGGATAGTTGGCGGCGACGACGATCTGGGGCGGGGTGATGTCGGGAAACTGCGCGACGGGCAGAAGGAAGTAGGAGATGGCGCCTGCCAGCACCATGATGATCGCGATCGCCGAGGCGAAGATCGGCCGTAGGATGAAGAAGTTGACCATGATGGCTCTCTCCGAGGCGGCTCGTGATGGTCGATGGCTGCCTTGGGGACGGCAACGAAAAACCGTTGCAGCACACGGAACCGTGCGCTGCTCTTGAACAACCCGATATTGACTTGCGAAGGTGGATGTTACTATCTAGTAACAGGATAAATGTTACGGATCGGTAACATTGTCAAGGGCGTTCCAGCGACAAGATTGGAAGCGAGGAAACGTTGATGACAGCTGCTGTCAAATGTCCACCACGGGAACGGATCATCGACGCTGCGCGTGACCTGTTCAGAAAGCATGGCATCAAGGGCATTGGTGTCGATGCCATCGCCGAGGCCGCAAACAGCAACAAGATGACGCTCTACCGCCACTTCGGCTCGAAGGACGACTTGGTGTTTGTCTGCCTGCAGGAGGCTGCAGCCGAAGCTGAAGCCTTCTGGGAGGGGATCAAGGCCGCCAATCCCGGTGATCCCAAGGCGCAACTGAGCGACTGGGTCCGCCGCGCCGGCGAATTCGTCACCGTCGAACATTGCAATTGCGAGCTTCTCGATGCCGCAGCCCAACTGGTCGAGATCGACCATCCCGCGCGGCAGTTCGTCGAGGACCTTCGCAGCCTTTACCGGGTGCGATTGATCGAGCTCTGCAGTACTGCCGGCGCCGCCGACGCCGAACTGCTGGTCGATGCGTTGACGCTTCTGGTCGAGGGCGCGCGGACGAACTGGCGCAGCGCCGGGCCTGGTGGAGCCGCAACGCGCTTCGTGAAGGTTGCGGATATGATCGTCGGCGATTTTTTGGCGTAGCATGGCAGCGGCGTTATCCCCGAGCCGCCAGCCTCCCGCTTGGTAACGCGACCCTCGCATCACGCTCCAGGGACCTGATGTAAACGATCCAAGGGACGCGAAGCGGCCATTCACCGGTCTCGGCCTTAACGTCCGCTTTTGCGCGAAGGCAAAGTTTGCCTGAACGTCCTGTTCGGGGCGCTATGCCGTCATCTGCGATGATCGACTTTTCACCCCCATTGAGGCCATCGTGACTGGGCTCGATGAGACTCAGAGCACCGTTATTTCTTGGTTCACGGCTGGGCGGCTGGCGCGGGTAGTCTCTCCCAACCTAATACCGAGCGTCCGCCATTTGATGGCGACGCTGCTCGTTCGCGCGTGACGAAGGTATCGAACGAGGGGCCGTCCGCTGTGGACTCGAGACGGCGCGCTTGTTCGTCGAGCCGGCCCTTGATCTGAGGATAAGTGCTTACCTTCCTATCGGACGGTGTCTTCGACAGCGTCTACCGTATTGTTGACGTCCTTTCCGGCACCTCTAACCGTATTGGCGCAGGCCGACAGTGCAAACA
>NZ_JBFUKO010000710.1:0-2597 GCF_056400805.1 Aminobacter sp. P4_H6_2 | reverse complement strand
GACGGAAGTCGACTATCAGCCGGTCGCCAAGGCCGCCAAGCCCTGGCGGATTTGCGCTTCCTATCCGCATCTGAAGGATTCCTACTGGGTCAGCGTCAACTACGGCATGGTCGAGCAGGCGCGCTCGGCGGGCGTCAAGCTGACGGTCGTGGAAGCTGGTGGCTATCCCAATCTCGAGCGGCAGATCGAACAGATCCGGACCTGCAGCGCTACTGCCGACGCGCTCATCGTCGGTACGGTTTCTTATGAAGGGTTGACGCCGACCATCAAAGAAATTGCCCGCCGCATCCCGGTCATTGCCACGGTCAATGACATTGACGACGCTGGGATCACTGCGAAGTCGGGCGTCTCCTGGGAAGAAATGGGCCAGTCGATCGGCGCCTATCTCGCCCGCCTTCATCCGGTAGGGACCATGCCGGTCAAGGTGGCATGGTTTCCCGGGCCCAAGGGTGCGGGCTGGGTCAAGTTCGTTGAAGCAGGATTCCAGCTGGCGCTGAAGCAGAGTTCGGCCCAGATYGCCGCCGTCAAATGGGGCGACACGGGGCTCGAGATCCAGCTGCTGCTGATCGAGGAACTGCTCGAGACGCAGCCCGATATCGACTACATCGTCGGCAGCGCGCCGACCGCAGACGCTGCCGTCAGTATCCTCAGGGCCCAGGGCCGGGCGAACCACATCCAGATCCTGGCCGACTACTTCACCCATGGTACATTCCGGGAAATCAACCGGGGCAAGGTTGTGGCAGCACCCACGGATTCGCCGCCGCTGCAAGGCCGCATTGCCATCGACCAGGCGATCCGGGCGATCGAAGGCACGCTTAGCTATCGCCATGTCGGCCCGCCGCTCCAAGTGATCGACCGGACCAATGTTCAGTCGCTCGATCTAGAGCGGAGCCTCGCGCCGGCCTGGTTCAAGCCGACCTTCGAGGTCCAGTGAGGCGGCGTGCCGCTGTCCGGTCACAACTTTTCACATAACGCTTGCTGATTTTTACTTATCTCGGCGGACTGGTTCACAGCCGGCAAGTAGTCTGTTTCGATCATCTGCCTCGCGCAGGTTGCTGCATGGAGGCCGTGATGGCTATGACGGACGCTTCATACCCCGCCGTGACGGCTGGTCCGCCGCGGCCGAGCCTGATCCTGCAGCCCGGGCTGCTTATGCCYGGCACGGAGCGCTATCACGTGCCCGGCTTGGGTGCGGTRCTGTTTGAGGTCGAGGCCGGCGACAGGATCACCATCCGCAATGCCGARGGCGGCCAGSCTTGCGAGCTTGTSGCSWTCGAYAAGAGTGGCCGCGCTGATCCAGRTATTCTRGGSRCGCGTGCAAACAGCGATGCTTCGGGGCTGAAGGCGCTGCTGGTCAATRGCGACGACAGCCTGCAGACCTTCCGCGCCRGGCTCGCGCGACGCAAGCTCGATCTCGGCCGCGCTGAGGCCGTGCGCTTCTTCGATGGCRCGACGCCGGCGGGGACGGAAGAAAGCTTCACCGTMGCCCGCGACGGCTCGCTTGTGGTGGCTGCCCCKGGTGTGCYKATGGCCATCGACAGCCATGACACMKCRACGCCYTTGGTGGTGATGGTCAAGCGCGCAACCATCCGCCCGGCYGGCCGCTCSGACCTGCCYGATCCGCTTGCCGATCCGGTGCTTGATMTCCGGGTCAAGTCGAAGACGGCGGAGTCGTTTTTCGTCAAGGCMGGCGACTACATCCAGATCATCGATGTCGATGGCCGCCAGTGCACCGATTTCCAGTGCTTTTCAGCCCGCAAGCTCGACAAGGGCCGCGATCTGGCGCTYGACGTCACMGCMACSCGTTCGCTGATGGGCCATGCCTATCCRATGCCGGGCCTGCACGCCAAATATTACGACCAGGATTTCGAGCCGCTGGTCGAGGTGATCCAGGACACCTGCGGCCGCCACGATGCCTTYGCGCTYGCCTGCTACGCCAAATATTACGACGACATCGGTTATCCCGGCCACATCAACTGCTCGGAGAACTTTAATGGCGCGCTCGCCGACAAGGGCGTCAATGCCCGCGCCGGYTGGATGGCGGTCAACTTCTTCTTCAACACCGGCATCGATGCSCATGGCGTGATGTTCTCSGACGAACCCTGGTCCAGGCCCGGCGACTATGTGTTGCTCAGGGCGCTGACCGACATCGTTTGCGTCTCATCCGCCTGTCCCGAYGACACCACCCCRGCCAATGGCTGGAACCTCAGCGACATCCACGTCCGGACCTATTCCGGCCAGCATAAATTCTCGCGCGCGATCGCCAGACGCACGACCCCGGAGGCCGAAGCCAAAATGACCCGTGAGACCGCCTTCCATTCAAGCTTTGCCAAGCACACCCGCAACTTCATCGAATACAAGGGKTTCTGGCTRCCGCAGGAMTTCGCYAAGGAAGGTCCGATCGAGGAATATTGGGCCTGCCGCCAAAAGGCGGTGGTGATGGATCTGTCGGCACTGCGCAAGTTCGAGGTGACGGGACCGGATTCCGAAGCGCTGTTGCAATACACGCTGACCCGCGACGTCAAGAAGCTCGGTGTTGGCCAGGTCGTCTACACCGCCATGTGCTACGAGCATGGCGGCATGATCGACGACGGCAC